>NZ_JBEOUE010000009.1:0-249275 GCF_040303965.1 Streptomyces sp. NPDC094032
ACGCCCGGTTACATTCCGAACCCGGAAGCTAAGCCTTTCAGCGCCGATGGTACTGCAGGGGGGACCCTGTGGGAGAGTAGGACGCCGCCGAACAATCATTGTGGGAAAGCCCCGCACCTTATGGTGCGGGGCTTTTCTGCGTTTACGGGGCAGTCCTGTTCCCTGCGGTGGGGCTCCCTTGTGTACAGGAAGCCCCACCGGGGTGTGTCAGAGGCGGCCGGCCGCCTTCAGGGCCAGGTAGGCGTCCGCGAGGGCGGGGGCCAGGTCGTCGGGTGTCGCGTCCACGACGGTGACTCCGTGGCGCTGGAGCTGTTCCGCGGTGCGGAGGCGCTGGGCCTGGGCCTGGGTGGCGGCAGCGGCCTCGTAGACGCCGTCGACCGTGCCGCGGGCGTCGGCCATGCGGGCGATGCGCGGGTCGGCGACGGCGGCCACCAGGACCGTGTGGCGCTGGGTGAGCTGCGGCAGGACGGGCAGGAGGCCCTCCTCGACCGGGGCCGCGTCCAGGCCGGTGAGCAGGACGATCAGGGACCGGCGGGGAGCGCGGGCCAGGGCGGTGGCCGCCATGCCGCGGGCGTCGGTCTCGACGAGTTCGGCTTCGAGGGGCGCCAGGGCGTCGACCACGGCGGGCAGCACGTCGCTCGCGGAACGGCCCTGGACCTGGGCGCGGAGGCGTCGGTCGTAGGCCAGGAGGTCCACGCGGTCGCCGGCGCGGGAGGCCAGGGCGGTCAGGAGGAGAGCGGCGTCCATTGAGGCGTCGAGGCGGGGAACGTCGCCGACGCGGCCGGCCGAGGTGCGGCCGGTGTCGAGGACGACGAGGATGTGCCGGTCCCGCTCGGGCCGCCAGGTGCGGACGGCGACGGTCGTCCGGCGGGCGGTGGCCCGCCAGTCGATGGAGCGGGTGTCGTCGCCGGGGACGTACTCGCGGAGACTGTCGAATTCGGTGCCCTCACCGCGCGTCAGAACGCTGGTGCGGCCGTCGAGTTCGCGGAGGCGGGCCAGGCGCGACGGCAGGTGCTTGCGGCTGGCGAACGGCGGCAGGACCCGGACCGTCCAGGGCACCTCGTGGTTGCCCTGGCGGGCTGCGAGGCCGAGCGGGCCGTACGAGCGGACGGTGACGCGCTCGGCGCGGTGGTCGCCTCGACGGCTGGGCCGCAGGCGGGTCGCGAGGCGGCGGCGTTCGCCGGCCGGGACCGTCAGCTTCTGGCGCGTGGGGTCCTGGGTGCTGCTCGGCGGCCAGGCGTCGCGGAGCTGGGCGCGCAGGCGGCGGCGGGACCGGTTGGTGACCGTGAGCTGGACGTCCGCGCCGTCACCCAGTCGAACGCTTGTGTCACCACTTCGGGTGAACTGGAGCGTTCTCACTGGCGCGGCCAACGCGTAGTCGCACAGAATCGCGAGTGAGAGGGGCGCGTTCACCGCGAGCATCCCCGTCCAACTGGGGGCGAGGATGCCTACGGGGAGTGATCCGAGGGCGGCGAGCAGCGCGGTTCGTCCGGTGAGGGCCATGGGGCGCCGTTCTCAGCGGGGTACGGGGACGTGGGCGAGGATCGAGTTGATGACGGAGTCGGAGGTGACTCCCTCCATCTCGGCCTCGGGCCGCAGTTGGACGCGGTGACGGAGGGTCGGCAGGGCCAGGGCCTTCACATCGTCCGGGGTGACGTAGTCCCGGCCGGTGAGCCAGGCCCAGGCGCGGGCCGTGGAGAGCAGGGCGGTGGCTCCTCGGGGGGAGACACCGAGAGTGAGCGAGGGGGATTCACGCGTGGCACGACAGATATCGACGACATAGCCGGCGATCTCGGGGGAGACGGCGACCTTGGCCACCGCCTCGCGGGCGGCCTGGAGTTCGGCCGGACCGGCGACCGGGCGGACGCCGGCGGCCTTCAGGTCGCGGGGGTCGAAGCCCTCGGCGTGGCGGGTCAGGACGCTGATCTCGTCCTCGCGTGAGGGCAGGGGGACCGTCAGCTTGAGCAGGAAGCGGTCGAGTTGGGCCTCGGGCAGGGGATAGGTGCCCTCGTACTCGACGGGGTTCTGGGTCGCGGCGACCAGGAACGGCTCGGGCAGCGGGCGGGGTTCGCCGTCCACGGTGACCTGGCGCTCCTCCATGGCCTCCAGGAGCGAGGACTGGGTCTTCGGAGGGGTGCGGTTGATCTCGTCGGCCAGCAGCAGGTTGGTGAAGACCGGGCCGGGCTGGAAGGAGAACTCGGCGGACCTGCTGTCGAAGACGAGTGAGCCGGTGATGTCGGCCGGCATCAGGTCGGGGGTGAACTGGACTCGCTTGGTGTCGAGTTCGAGAGCGGAGGCGAGCGCCCGGACGAGCAGGGTCTTCGCGACGCCGGGGACGCCTTCGAGGAGGACGTGCCCCCGGCAGAGCAGGGCGACGACGAGACCGGTGACGGCGGGGTCCTGGCCGACCACGGCCTTTCCGATCTCGGTGCGCAGGGCCTCCAGGGAGGCGCGTGCGGTGTCCGAGGTCGTGACGGTCTCGGGGGTCGGGGCGCTCATGAGGTGCGTACCTCTCTTTCGAGGGCGTCGAGTTGGTCCGCCAGGCGGATGAGGGCGGCGTCGTCGGCGGGTGCCGTGCCGAAGAGGAGGTCCCGGTGGTCCACGGCGTTCGCCGGGATCCGGGCGGAGAGTGCGGGGAGGAGGAGTTCGGCCGAGTGGGCGTCCCGGGTGGGGACGCCGAGGAGCGGGGCGAGCCGGGTGCGGCCCGCGGTGCGCAGCACGGTGGCGGCGCGGTCGCGGGCGTCGGCCTTGCGGTAGAGGCGGGCGCGGCCCTCGGTGGCCTCGGAGGCGCGGATGGCGACGGGGAGGCGTTCGGTGACGAGGGGGCCGAGGCGGCGGGCGCGCCAGACGGCGGCGAGCAGGGCCGCGACGGCTAGTTGCAGGGTGCCCCAGAGCCAGCCGGAGGGGATCAGGTCGAAGAAGGCGGTGCCGGTGTCCTCGGCCGCGGGGTCGGCCGGGGCGTCGGTGAGCGAGGGGAGGTACCAGACGAGATGGGGCCGGGAGCCGAGGAGTTGCAGCGTGAGGGAGGCGTTGCCCTGCTGGTCGAGCCGCTTGTTGTAGAGGGGTTCGGGGGAGCCGAGCAGGACGGTGTCGGCGGTGCCCTCGCCGGGGACGCGGACCAGGGTCGGCAGGCCGTCGGCGTAGTAGCAGCTGTCGGCGGTGGTGTGGTCGGTGACGTAGCGCTCGCCGCCGAGGTCGACACTGCCGGCGCGGGTGGCGGCGGTCAGGGTGCAGGCGGGTTCCAGGGATGTCACCCGAGTGTCGCCGCCGGTGCTGAGGCCGGGGACCAGGGTGCCGAGGGAGGGGGCGCCGGCACCGAGCAGGACGGTGCGGGCGGCCGAGCCCTTCATCGCTCCGTACAGCGTGGACTGCTGGTCGTAGGTGAGCAGGTCCGGCGCGGTGACGAGGAGCGTGGTGTCCGCGCCGGTGGCGGCGGTGGCTCCGGCGAGGGTGGTGGTCACCTCGACGGAGACGCCCTGGGCCTTGAGGAGTTCGGCGAGGGCGCGGCTGCCGTAGGGGTCGGCGGAGCGCGGGTCGAGGCGGCCGTGCTGGTCGGACGAGTTCATCGTGGCGAGGACGATGCCGCCGATCAGGATCAGGGCGAGGACCAGGAGGGCGCCGCGCGCGCGGGCCCAGAGCTGGCGGGGGGTGAGCGAGGTCGAGGTGGTGCTGGTGGCCGGCCGGCTCATCGGGGGGCCTCCGTGAAAGCGGTGGAGACGGCGGCCGGTTCGAGGGTCGGCCTGGTCCGCTCCACGGCGGTGTCGAGCTGCTCGACACGTCGGTACGCGGGCTCGTCGGCGGTGCGGCCGCCGTATGTGACGTCGTCGAAGGCGCGGGCGGCGGAGCGCAGTCCGTCGGCGTGCGCGGGCATCGACCGGCCGGCCTCCGCGGCGGCCTCGTCGGCGGTGCGGCCGGGGCGCGGGTCGAGCAGGGCGCGCTCTTCGAGGGAGCGGACGATCGCCCGCATCCGCTCCTGGACGGCCTGGTTCCACTGGCCGGCGGCGGCGTGCCGGGCGGCGGCCTCGCGGTGCTCGGCCGCGGTCCGGGGCCCGTCGTCGAACAGGGCGTCGCCGCCGGTGCCGGAGGGCGACCGGTGGGGGGTGCCGAGGCGCCACCAAAGGGCGCCGATCACGGCGAGCACGACTACGACGACGGCCACGAGGCCGACCACGCCCCCGGGGGTGACCCCGGAGGCCGAGTCGAAGAGACGTCCGATCCAGTCCCAGAAGGCGTTCAGGCCGCGCTGGAGCAGGTTGGGATCGTTCTCGTGGTACATCGGTTTGGACAGTTCCCGCTCGGCCGCCTCCTGGGCGGGGATGCGGGGTATGTCCACCGGTACGTCACCGGCCGTGCCCCCCGTGAGCCTCACGCCATCAGCCCCCGTAGCCGGGCAGACCGGCGGATCGGGCGAGTTCGAGGTCCAGGGCCTCCCGGCGGATGCGCTGGTCGACGTAGAGGAGCGCGGTCACGCCGGCGGAGATCGGGTAGGTGATCGCGTTGATGACCACTCCGCCGATGCCGGTGATGATCAGGAACGACCAGCTGTTCTCGGGAGTGGTGCCCGAGAGGAGCCCGCTGAAGCCGCCTTCGCTCGCGCCTATGGCGATGGCCGTGAACGGGATCGCGATGATCATCGCGAAGACGAAGATCATCAGCTGGGTGAGGACCAGGATGCCGAAGGTGCGCCACCAGGAGCCCTGGACCAGCTTGGCCGAACGCTTCAGGGCCGTGAGGATGCCCTGACGCTCCAGCATCAGCGCCGGGGAGGCGAGGGTGAAGCGGACGGTCAGCCAGACGGCGACCACGGCGGCCGCGATGAAGCCCACGCCGCTGAGGGCCATGCCGCCCGCGCCGCCGAGGAGCATGCCCGGCAGCAGGCCGACGAACACGATCCCGACGGTCATCCCCACCACCAGCAGGGTCAGGCCGATCACCGGGAGCAGCCGGGGCCTCGCCTCCTGCCAGGCGGCGCCGAGGGTGACGGGCCGGCCCAGGACGGCGCGGCTGATCACCACGGTGAGCAGCGCGGCGCAGACCAGGGTGGCGACCAGCATGATCAGGTAGGCCGGGGCCATGCCGATCAGGCTGTTCTTCATGGCGTCGGCGGTCTGCTGGAGTACCTCCGACGGGCTCGCGCTCGCATCCGCCGCGGGGGTGGCCGGTACGAGATAGCGCTGCGCGAGGATCTGGGCGACCTGGCCGATCACGGCGACCGTGACCGAGATGGTCAGCACCGTCTGCCAGTAGCGGCGCAGCGTCGTCACCGCGCCGTCGAGGATCTCGCCCATGGTGAGCGGGCGCAGCGGGATCACTCCCGGCTTCGCGGCCGGCGGGCGGCCCCACTGCTGGTACGGCGGCTGGCCGCCCCAGCCGGGGCCGGACTGCGCGCGGGCCGGGGCCGGGGCACCGGGGACCGGAGCGGTCGGCGGCTGCCACTGGCCGGCGGGCGGCTGTTCCTTGGACCAGTGGGGGGCGGAGCCGTCCGCGTCGCCGGGCGAGGCGGGCCGGGGAACGCCGGAGCCGTCCTGGCCGTCGGAGGGAGCGGATCCGGGCGAGGTCCAGCCCGGAGTGTCGTTCACGGTCGTCCACCTCGAGGAATGGTCGCGGGGCCGGATCGGCGAACCGGCTCGGTCACTGCGGCCTCCCGCCTGGTGCGGCGACGGGCCGGGAGCCATCGTGCCACGCGGGACCCGCCCGCGGGCGGGCCCTGTCCCACCTGGGTGCCTTGTGCCCGCCCACCCCCGGTGGAAGGGGCCGGGGGGCCGTCTCGTGGGCGCTTTCGATCAAGGTGGCGGAGGCCGGGTGCGAAGGCCGCCGATCGGGCCGGTCCTCGCCATGGGCCGGTGGTGGCCCCGCAGGGTACGGTTCTGGGCGACCACGGGGGGCACGGGGGTGACATCCATGTCTGACATCGACACCCACAGACACCGGCGGAAAACGGCGGGCAAGCACGGACGTCACCGCAGGTCGGTGAGGTATCTCACCAGTCGCCTTGAGACTGATACGGAAATGGGATGATGTCGATATGAAGGGACGCGTTCTTGTCGTCGACGACGACACCGCACTGGCCGAGATGCTCGGGATCGTGCTGCGTGGTGAAGGTTTTGAGCCGTCGTTCGTCGCGGACGGTGACAAGGCACTCGCTGCTTTTCGCGAGGCCAAGCCGGATCTGGTGCTGCTCGATCTGATGCTGCCCGGTCGGGACGGCATCGAGGTCTGCCGGTTGATCCGGGCCGAGTCCGGTGTGCCGATCGTCATGCTCACGGCCAAGAGCGACACGGTCGACGTCGTCGTGGGCCTGGAGTCCGGGGCTGACGACTACATCGTCAAGCCGTTCAAGCCGAAGGAGCTCGTCGCCCGGATCCGGGCGCGGCTGCGGAGGTCCGAGGAGCCCGCGCCGGAGCAGCTGGCCATCGGGGATCTCGTGATCGACGTGGCCGGGCACTCCGTCAAGCGGGACGGGCAGTCGATCGCGCTGACGCCGCTGGAGTTCGACCTGCTGGTGGCGCTGGCGCGCAAGCCGTGGCAGGTGTTCACGCGTGAGGTCCTGCTGGAGCAGGTCTGGGGTTACCGGCACGCCGCCGACACCCGGCTCGTGAACGTGCATGTGCAGCGGCTGCGCTCCAAGGTCGAGAAGGACCCCGAGCGCCCGGAGATCGTCGTGACCGTCCGCGGTGTCGGTTACAAGGCAGGGCCGAGCTGACATGAGCGCAGGCAGTACTGCTCCGAAGCCCGGGGATCCGGGAGTCCGTACGGGGCGGGCTGCCGGACCGGGGCGGGGGGGCTCGCGTTTCGGCCGTCTGCTCCAGGACGGGGCACCGGGCGGTCCCGCGTTCCGGCTCGTCGCGCGCTGGGTGCGCCGGCCGCTGCTGCCCGCCGTACGGCTGTGGCGGCGCAACCTCCAGGTGCGGGTGGTCGCCGGCACCCTGCTCATGTCGCTCGGTGTCGTGCTGCTGCTCGGCCTGGTCGTCATCGGCCAGGTGCGCAACGGGCTGCTCGACGCCAAGGAGAAGGCCGCGCAGAGCCAGGCCGCCGGTGGTTTCTCGGCGGCCCAGGACAAGGCGGCGACCACGCCGTCCGCCCCGGGCGGGCAGGACGGCGGCCGGGCCGGTGCCTCGGTGAACTGGCGCTCGACGCTGGTCGAGCAGCTGGCCAGTGGCGGGCAGAGCGCGTTCAACGTGGTCGCGCTGTCGCTGGAGACCGGGAACACGGCCAGCCGGGGCGCCCGCGCCTCGGGCGAGGTCGATCCGACCACCAGCATCCCCGCCGAGCTGCGGCACAACGTCGCCCAGGGCACCAGCACCTTCCAGCAGCCCGCGCGGATCCACTACACCAGCGGCAAGGCGTCCGAGCCCGGCCTGGTGATCGGCAAGCGGCTCAACGACGCCGACGGCACCCCGTACGAGCTGTACTACCTCTTTCCGCTGACGCAGGAGGAGGACTCCCTCGCGCTCGTGAAGACGACGCTCGCGACCGCCGGGCTCTTCGTCGTCGTGCTGCTCGGGGCCATCGCCTGGCTGGTCGTGCGCCAGGTCGTCACCCCCGTGCGGATGGCCGCCGCGGTCGCCGAGCGGCTGTCGGCCAGCGGGCTCCAGGAGCGCATGAAGGTCACCGGCGAGGACGACATCGCGCGCCTCGGCGAGGCCTTCAACAAGATGGCGCAGACCATCCAGCTGAAGATCCAGCAGCTGGAGGACCTGTCGCGGATGCAGCGGCGGTTCGTGTCGGATGTGTCGCATGAGTTGCGGACTCCGTTGACGACGGTCCGGATGGCGGCCGATGTCATCCACGAGGCTCGGGTCGACTTCGATCCGATTACCGCGCGCTCCGCCGAGCTGCTCGGCGACCAGCTCGACCGGTTCGAGTCGCTGCTGTCGGACCTGCTGGAGATCAGCCGCTTCGACGCGGGTGCCGCCGCTCTGGAGGCCGAGCCGATAGACCTGCGCCAGGTCGTACGGCGGGTCATCGGCGGCGCCGAGCCGCTGGCCGAGCGCAAGGGCAGCCGGATCCTCGTCGTCGGCGACGAGCAGCCCGTGGTGGCCGAGGCGGACGCCCGCCGGGTCGAGCGGGTGCTGCGCAACCTGGTCGTGAACGCCGTCGAGCACGGCGAGGGCCGGGACGTGACCGTGAAGCTGGCCGCCGCGGGCGGGGCCGTCGCCGTCGCCGTGCGCGACCACGGCATCGGGCTCAAGCCCGGCGAGGCGACCCGGGTCTTCAACCGGTTCTGGCGGGCCGACCCGTCCCGCGCGCGCACCACCGGCGGTACGGGCCTCGGCCTGTCGATCGCCGTCGAGGACGCGCGGCTGCACGGCGGCTGGCTCCAGGCCTGGGGCGAGCCCGGTGGCGGCTCGCAGTTCCGGCTGACCCTGCCGCGCACCGCGGACGAGCCCCTGCGCGGCTCGCCGATCCCGCTGGAGCCCGAGGACTCGCGGCGCAACCGCGAGCAGGCGGCCGCCTCGGCCGGGACCCGCCTGGCGGCGGTGCCCGCGCAGTCCGCAGGGGAGCATCCGGCTCTGCCCGTACCGCCGCGGATGCCGTCCGTGCCGCGGGCGACGGTGGATCCGACGGCCCTGCCGGGCAGTGGCGCGCGAGTGGTCGCGCGGCAGGCGACGGGGGCCGACGACGACGCGGGTGCCGGGAGCGAGCCGATGGCGTCGACGCGCGCCGAGCAGGAGGGCGGGACACGTGGGCGCTGACCTTCGAGGGACGAGGGAGGCCCTGGGGCGGGCACGGTCGGTGCGCGGCGTGGTGCTGCTGGCCTGCGGTTCGCTGCTGGTGGCCGGCTGCGCGAGCATGCCCGACCGCGGGGACGTACGGGCCGTGAAGGCGGCCAACGGCGGCGACTCGCAGGTGCGGGTGTACGCGGTCGCGCCCCGGGACAACGCCGATCCCGAGGAGATCGTCGACGGGTTCCTGGAGGCGATGACGAGTGACGACCCCGGCTTCGCGACGGCGCGGAAGTATCTGACCCGGCAGGCCGCGCGCACCTGGCGGCCGGAGGCGAGCATCACGGTGCTCACCAACGCGCCCGACCGCGACCAGGCCGACCGCATGGCCGACACGGAGAACCAGGGGAAGTCCTACCCGATCTCCGGTCGTCGGATCGCGAAGGTCGACGCCCGGCACGCGTACCGGCCGGAGGTCCCGGCCGAGTTCAACGAGTCGATCCACGTGGTGCAGCAGCCCTCCGCCGACGGCAAGGGCAAGGAGTGGCGCATCGACAGCCTCCCCTCGGGCCTGGTGCTCGGCGAGGCGGACTTCCTGCGCAACTACCGCTCGGTCAACAAGTACTACTTCGCCTCCGGGCAGGATTGGGTCGTCGCCGACCCGGTCTACATCCGGCAGCGGCAGGACCCGGTCACCCGCATGGACCCGGTGACGCAGACGGTGAAGGCGCTCCTGGAGGGGCCGACGGGCTGGCTCGGGCCGGCCGTCGACTCGCGCTTCCCCTCCGGTACGGAGCTGAAGAGGGGCGTCACGACGCTCACGACCGACGACCAGTCCACGCTGAAGGTCCCGCTCAACGCCAAGGCCGACCACGTCAGCGCCCTCGTCTGCAAGGGCATGGCGGCGCAACTGCTGTTCACGCTCGGGGACCTGACGTCGGCACGGGTGGAGCAGGTGGAGCTCCAGGGCAGCGACGGCAACCGGCTCTGCCTGCTCGGCAAGGGGCAGGCCACGGAGGAGTACTCGCCGGTGCGCGACCCGGGCCGGGGCGAGAACCCGTTCTTCGTCGACGAGCACGGCCGGCTGAAGATGCTGTCGGTCGCCTCGAAGCAGCTGGACAAGCCGGTCGAGGTGAGCGGACCGTTCGGCCGGGGCACGCTGCCGCTGACGTCCGTGGCGGTGGACCGCGAGGAGAACCGGGCCGCCGGGATCGTGCAGGAGGGCCGTGAGCTGCGGGTCGCGTCGATCACCTCCGACGAGGAGCCCGCGGCGCCGATCGTGACCAGCAGCGGCCTGCGGCACGAGGACCGCCTCTCGGCGCCGAGCTGGGACGGCCACGGCGACCTGTGGGTCGCCGACCGCAACCGGGCCAAGCCGCGCCTGTGGCTGGTGCCCGGCGGGCAGGGCGAGCCGGTCGAGGTCAGCACGCCGTGGCTGAAGGACGGCGCGCGGATCGAGTCCCTGCGGGTCTCCGCCGACGGCGTGCGGATCGCGCTGCTCGTGACGAAGGACGACCGCACGACCCTCCAGATCGGCCGGGTCGAGCGCACCCGCAGCGAGGGACGCGAGAGCGTCTCCGTCGAGTCCCCGCAGCGGGCCGCGCCGCGCCTGGAGTCCGTCACCTCCGTGTCCTGGGCGGGCCCGAGCCGCCTGGTCGTGGTCGGTACGGAGGCCGGCGGGGTGCAGCAGGTGCGGTACGTGCAGACGGACGGCTCGACGTCGACGACGTCGGTCCTGCCGGGCCTCAACGGGGTCACGGCGGTCGCCGCGCCGTACGGCGAGCAGTCGCCGGTGGTCGCGGACTCCGACAACGACGGCATCGTGCGGCTCGTGCCCGGGGCGAACTGGCAGCCCATCGTCAAGGGCGGGCGGTCGCCGGTCTACCCCGGCTGACGGCACCCGCGTCCACCCCGGCTGACGGTACCTGCGCCGCCCCTCTCGACCTGGTCCGGAGAGGGGCGGCGCCGGTTTTCCACAGGGGTGGCCGGGTGGGCTCCGCGGGAGGACAGTGGAGCCATGCGGGGGTGGTGGCGTGAGATCGCCGGGCTGGTGCTGCCGGTCGCCTGCGGAGGCTGCGGGAGACCCCGTACGGCGCTGTGCCCGCGGTGCGAGGCCGGGCTGACCGGCGCCGGTCCCCGCAGGGTGCGTCCGTGGCCCGAACCCCCGGGGCTGCCGGTCGTCCACGCCGCCGCGCCGTACGAGGGGGCCGTACGCGCGCTGCTCCTCGCCCACAAGGAGCGCGGGGCGCTGCCGCTCGCCGGAGCCCTCGGCGCCGCGCTCGCGGGTGCCGTGGCGGCCGCCACCGGGCCCTGTGAGGCGTCCGGGGGCCGACCGCTGCTCCTCGTACCGGTGCCGTCCTCGCGGCGCTCCGTACGCGCGCGTGGCCACGATCCGACCCGGCGGATCGCGCTGGCCGCGGCGGCGCGGCTGCGTCGTTCGGGCCGGGCGGCCCGGGTCCTGCCGGTGCTGCGGCAGGGCAGGGCGGTGGCCGACCAGACGGGGCTCGGGGCGCGTGGGCGGTTCGCCAACCTGGCCGGGGCCCTGGAGGTCGCCGCGGGGGGCGTACGGCTCCTGGACGAGGCCGCGCGGGAGGCCGGGAGAGTGGTTCTCGTGGACGACCTGATGACCACGGGGGCGTCGCTCGCGGAGGCGGCGAGGGCACTGGGTGCCGTCCGTCCTCGCGTACACCCCACGTTCATTCACGGATTACGAGGCGGCAAGGGCAGCCCGAAGGAACGTGTGGCGGAAGGCCTTTTCGAACAGCCGGCAGCGGCGGTAGTCGCATCCTCTCCGGCTTCGTTCGAAATAAACCGGAACTCATGGAGAACTTGCATCGTTGCAGGTGGTGAGAGGTGAGAACACCCGAATGGAGGTAAGTCCCGTCAGCGGGTGACGACACCCGTCCGAACGAGCTATGTTCGGTTGTGAGGAATGGCGAAGGCTATACCTCACCTAATGCACGGGTGCGCCTACAGGACAGGAGTTCAGGGCGAATTAACCTCTTGTTGATGGGGTGGGGTGCTTGCCGACTGGGGAGGAGAGGGGCGAAGTCGCCAAGTCCGAGACCCCGGCAATCGCCGGAGTCTGGTGCAAAGGGAGATGCTCGACGGCCAAGGAGCCGTAGTGAGCGATCCGGGAACGGAGTTCTGCGTGGACATCGTCGTCAAGGGCCGCAAGACCGAGGTGCCCGAGCGGTTCCGTAAGCACGTGGCCGAGAAGCTGAAGCTGGAGAAGATCCAGAAGCTCGACGGCAAGGTGATCAGCCTCGACGTCGAGGTGTCCAAGGAGCACAACCCGCGGCAGGCCGACCGGTCCGACCGCGTGGAGATCACCCTCCACTCCCGAGGCCCGGTGATCCGGGCGGAGGCGGCGGCCGGTGACGCGTACGCAGCGCTCGACCTCGCCAGCGACAAGCTGGAGACCCAGCTGCGCAAGCAGCATGACAAGCGGTTCACCCGCCGTGGCAACGGCAGGCTCTCGGCGGCGGAGGTCGCCGACGTGGTGCCGGGCGTCGCGTCGCTGAACGGCAACGGTCAGGTGGTGCCGGAGGAGTCCGGTGCCGTCCCCACCACGATGATGGGTTCGATCGAGGTCCAGGGCGAAGGACCGCTGGTGGTCCGCGAGAAGACCCACAAGGCCGCCCCCATGACGCTTGACCAGGCGCTCTACGAGATGGAGCTGGTCGGGCACGACTTCTATCTCTTCGTCGACTCCGACACGAAGCACCCCAGTGTCGTCTACCGGCGGCACGCCTACGACTACGGCGTCATCCACCTGGAGAGCGACCCGCTCGCGGGTGAGGACCTCGGCGGCGCGGGCGGCGCGCTCGGCGGCTGATCCGGCCCGCCCGAGCCCACCCCGTCGGCCGAGCCGCGGTCGATGATTTCGACACGGTGCCCCTGGAGCGCCCCCCGTGCTCCCAGGGGCACCCCTGTGTGACCGGAAACGACGGAATGCGACCGCGTGCGACCACGCGTTCACCGCGAGGGCGCCGGGGCATGAAATCATGGCGTGCACGCCAACCGGAGCTCCCTGAGCAGCGGTTGGAGGACCGAAAGCGATGCAGTACACGACTTCAGGCCACGGCCTTCAGGGGGAGGAACGATGGCGGACAGCTTCGGGCCGGTGCACGGCGGGCGAGAGTCACTGGGCACGGTGAATCCGGAGGGATCGGATCCGGCCATGGGCGCTTCGCGCGACGAGCCGATCCGGGTCCTGGTCGTGGACGATCACGCTCTTTTCCGCCGGGGACTGGAGATCGTCCTCGCGCAGGAGGAGGACATCCAGGTCGTCGGTGAGGCCGGGGACGGCGCGGAGGCCGTCGACAAGGCGGCCGATCTGCTGCCCGACATCGTGCTGATGGACGTGCGGATGCCCAAGCGCGGCGGGATCGAGGCCTGCACCTCGATCAAGGAGGTCGCCCCCAGCGCGAAGATCATCATGCTGACCATCAGCGACGAGGAGGCCGACCTCTACGACGCCATCAAGGCGGGCGCGACCGGCTACCTCCTCAAGGAGATCTCCACCGACGAGGTCGCCACCGCGATCCGCGCGGTCGCCGACGGACAGTCGCAGATCAGCCCCTCCATGGCCTCCAAGCTGCTCACCGAGTTCAAGTCGATGATCCAGCGCACCGACGAGCGCCGGCTGGTGCCCGCGCCCCGGCTGACCGACCGCGAGCTGGAGGTCCTCAAGCTGGTGGCGACCGGGATGAACAACCGGGACATCGCCAAGCAGCTGTTCATCTCCGAGAACACCGTGAAGAACCACGTCCGGAACATCCTGGAGAAGCTCCAGCTGCACTCCCGGATGGAGGCCGTGGTCTACGCGATGCGGGAGAAGATCCTCGAAATCCGCTGACGGGCCGCCCCCCCCCGGATCCGCCCCCGTCAGGCCCTCTCAGCCGAGCGACTTGACGAGCTCTGCCGCGAGTTCCGGATGATCCACGCGCTCCACCGCCACCGCGTCGCAGCCCACCCACTCGGCCGCCTCGCGCAGCGCCCGTGCCACCGCGGGCACCGCCTTCGGGCCGTCGAGGGACACCTGCCGGGCGACCAGCGTCCCGCCCTCCCGCGCCGGGTCCACCCGGCCGACCAGCCGGCCGCCGGACAGGACCGGCATGGCGAAGTACCCGTACACCCGCTTGTGCTTCGGCACGTACGCCTCCAGGCGGTGCGTGAAGCCGAAGATCCGCTCGGTGCGGGCCCGCTCCCAGATCAGCGAGTCGAAGGGCGAGAGCAGCGTCGTCCGGTGCCGGCCGCGCGGCTCGGCCGCGAGCGCCGCCGGATCCGCCCAGGCCGGCTTCCCCCAGCCCGCCACGGTCACCGGGACGAGCCCCGAGTCCGCCACCACCGCGTCGAAGGCCTCGCCCTTGATCCGGTGGTAGTCGGCGATGTCCGCGCGGGTGCCGACGCCCAGCGCCTCGCCCGCCTGCCGTACGAGCCGGCGCAGGCACTCCGTGTCGTCCAGGTCGTCGTGGAGCAGCGCCTCCGGGACGGCCCGCTCGGCCAGGTCGTAGACGCGCTTCCAGCCGCGCCGCTCGGTGACCACCACCTCGCCGTACATCAGCGCCCGCTCGACGGCGATCTTCGAGTCGGACCAGTCCCACCACTCGCCCTTGTTCTTCGCGCCGCCGAGCTCGGTCGCCGTCCGCGGGCCCTCGTCCCGCAACTGCCGGATCACGGCGTCGTACGCGCCGTCCGACAGCTCGTGCCCCCAGTGCGGGCGGTCGCGGTAGGCGCGGCGGCGGAAGGCGAAGAGCGGCCACTCCTCGATCGGCAGGATGCAGGCGGCGTGCGACCAGTACTCGAAGGCGTGGCCCTCGGTCCAGTACGCCTCCTCGACCGCGGTGCGGCCGACGGCGCCCAGGCGCGCGTACGGGATGAGCTCGTGCGAGCGGGCCAGCACGGAGATGGTGTCCAGCTGGACCTGCCCGAGGTGGCGCAGCACGCCGCGCACCCCGGCCCGGCGGTCGGGGGAGCCGAGGAACCCCTGGGCCCGCAGGGCGATCCGGCGGGCGTCGTCGGCGGACAGTTCGGCGGCGGGGCGCGGGGCGGTCGTCATGATCCGCACCTTAGAGGGCGGCACTGACAACGCTCCGGGCCTGCCGCCGCACCTCCCGTCGGCCGCGACCGCCCGCCGTCGGCAGCGCACCCCGGCCTCCTGCCGCCCGCCCTCACCCGCCCGACGGGAGGTACGGCAGCTTCGCCGGGAGGCCCAGGTCCGAGGGGAGCAGGGAGCCGAGCCAGGCGTCGCGGACCGTGCCGTTGTTGACCAGGCCGGCCCGCTCGACGCCCTCCAGGGTGAAGCCGGACCGTTCGGCCACCGCGCGGGAGGCGGTGTTGCCGACCTCGGCGCGCCACAGCAGCCGGTGGCAGCCGAGCGAGGTGAAGGCCCAGTGGGCGACGGCGCCGACGGTCTCCGTCATGTAGCCCTTGCCCCGGTGCTCCCTGGCGAGCCAGAAGCCGACCTCCCGGACGCCCTCCCCCCGGGCCATCAGACCCGTCGCGGCGAGCAGCGGCCCGCCCTGGACCGGCTCGACGGCGAAGGTGTACTCCCGGTCGGTGCTCCAGCCCTCGGGCACCAGGCGGTTGACGAAGAAGTCGGCGTCCTTGCGCTGGTACGGGGAGGGCACGGTGGTCCAGCGCTGGATGTCGGGGTCCTGACAGGCCGCGTAGACCGCCTCCGCGTCCTGCGGGGTGAAGAGGCGCAGGCGCAGCCGGTCGGTGGTGAGAGTGATGGGCTCCATGACGGAATTCTGGTGACCCGCCCGGACCGATGCGAACAGTTTTCGGTAATGGGCGGCACCTTCCGGTGGCCTCGTGCGTTCTCTCTGAGGGAGCTCTCGGAGAGCTCTCACGGGCGAGAGCGGGGCTCCGGCACAGCGGGCCTCCCTCCGCGACGGTGGTCTCGCTTACGATGGCCGTTGCGGTGGGGACCACCTGCCGTGCCCGCGCCCGAGTCATGACAAGACCCAGTGCCAGGCCCGACCGGCAAGGAGACCAGCCTCAGTGTCCGTCTTCAACAAGCTCATGCGTGCAGGCGAAGGCAAGATCCTGCGCAAACTGCACCGCATCGCGGACCAGGTCAACTCCATCGAAGAGGACTTCGTCAACCTCTCCGACGCCGAGTTGCGGGCGCTCACCGATGAGTACAAGCAGCGGTACGCCGACGGCGAGAGCCTCGACGACCTGCTTCCGGAGGCGTTCGCCACCGTCCGCGAGGGCGCCAAGCGCGTCCTCGGCCAGCGCCACTACGACGTCCAGATCATGGGCGGCGCCGCCCTGCACCTCGGCTATGTCGCCGAGATGAAGACCGGTGAGGGCAAGACCCTCGTCGGTACCCTCCCGGCGTATCTGAACGCGCTGTCCGGCAAGGGCGTCCACCTGATCACGGTGAACGACTACCTGGCCGAGCGCGACTCCGAGATGATGGGCCGCGTGCACCGCTTCCTGGGTCTGGAGGTCGGCTGCATCCTGGCCAACATGACCCCGGCCCAGCGCCGCGAGCAGTACGGCGCCGACATCACGTACGGCACGAACAACGAGTTCGGCTTCGACTACCTGCGCGACAACATGGCGTGGTCCCAGGACGAGCTCGTCCAGCGCGGCCACAACTACGCCTGTGTCGACGAGGTCGACTCGATCCTCGTCGACGAGGCCCGTACGCCGCTGATCATCTCCGGCCCGGCCGACCAGGCCACCAAGTGGTACGGCGACTTCGCCAAGCTGGTCACCCGCCTCTCCAAGGGCGAGCCCGGCAACCCGCTGAAGGGCATCGAGGAGACCGGCGACTACGAGGTCGACGAGAAGAAGCGCACCGTCGCCATCCACGAGTCCGGCGTCGCCAAGGTCGAGGACTGGCTGGGCATCGACAACCTCTACGAGTCGGTGAACACCCCGCTCGTCGGGTACCTGAACAACGCCATCAAGGCGAAGGAACTGTTCAAGAAGGACAAGGACTACGTCGTCATCGACGGCGAGGTCATGATCGTCGACGAGCACACCGGCCGTATCCTCGCCGGCCGCCGCTACAACGAGGGCATGCACCAGGCGATCGAGGCCAAGGAGGGGGTGCAGATCAAGGACGAGAACCAGACGCTCGCCACGATCACCCTCCAGAACTTCTTCCGCCTCTACGACAAGCTCTCCGGCATGACCGGTACGGCCATGACCGAGGCGGCCGAGTTCCACCAGATCTACAAGCTGGGCGTCGTCCCGATCCCGACGAACCGCCCCATGGTCCGCAAGGACCAGCCCGACCTGATCTACCGCACCGAGGTCGCCAAGTTCGCCGCCGTCGTCGACGACATCGCGGAGAAGCACGAGAAGGGCCAGCCGGTCCTCGTTGGCACCACCTCGGTCGAGAAGTCCGAGTACCTGTCGCAGCAGCTCAGCAAGCGCGGCATCCAGCACGAGGTGCTGAACGCCAAGCACCACGAGCGCGAGGCCAGCATCGTCGCGCAGGCGGGCCGCAAGGGCGCCGTGACCGTCGCCACCAACATGGCCGGCCGCGGTACGGACATCAAGCTGGGCGGCAACCCGGACGACCTCGCCGAGGCCGAGCTGCGCCAGTCCGGCCTGGACCCGGTCGAGCACGTCGAGGAGTGGGCCGCGGCCCTGCCCGGCGCCCTGGAGCGGGCCGAGAAGGCCGTGAAGGCGGAGTTCGAGGAGGTCAAGGACCTCGGCGGGCTCTACGTCCTGGGCACCGAGCGGCACGAGTCGCGTCGTATCGACAACCAGCTCCGCGGTCGTTCCGGCCGTCAGGGCGACCCGGGCGAGTCCCGCTTCTACCTGTCGCTCGGCGACGACCTGATGCGCCTGTTCAAGGCCGCCATGGTCGAGCGCGTGATGGCGATGGCGAACGTGCCGGACGATGTCCCGATCGAGAACAAGATGGTCACCCGGGCCATCGCCTCCGCGCAGGGCCAGGTCGAGAGTCAGAACTTCGAGACGCGTAAGAACGTCCTGAAGTACGACGAGGTGCTCAACCGCCAGCGCGAGGTCATCTACGGCGAGCGCCGCCGCGTCCTGGAGGGCGAGGACCTGCACGAGCAGGTCGGCCACTTCATGGACGACACGATCGACGACTACATCCGCCAGGAGACCGCCGACGGCTTCGCCGAGGAGTGGGACCTGGACCGGCTGTGGAACGCCTTCAAGCAGCTCTACCCGGCCAAGGTCACGGTCGACGAGCTGGAGGACGCGGCCGGGGACCGGGCGGGCATCACGGCCGAGTTCATCGCCGAGTCCGTCAAGAGCGACATCCACGAGCAGTACGAGTCCCGTGAGACGCAGCTCGGCTCGGAGATCATGCGTGAGCTGGAGCGGCGCGTGGTCCTGTCGGTGCTCGACCGCAAGTGGCGCGAGCACCTCTACGAGATGGACTACCTCCAGGAGGGCATCGGCCTGCGGGCGATGGCCCAGAAGGACCCGCTGGTCGAGTACCAGCGCGAGGGCTTCGACATGTTCTCCGCGATGATGGAGGGCATCAAGGAGGAGTCCGTCGGCTACCTGTTCAACCTGGAGGTCCAGGTCGAGCAGCAGGTCGAGGAGGTCCCGGTGCAGGACTCGCCGTCCCTGGAGAAGGACGCCGTCCCGGCCGGCCGCCCGGAGATCCGCGCCAAGGGCCTGGACGCGCCGCAGCGCCCGGACCGGCTGCACTTCTCCGCGCCGAAGGTCGACGGTGACGGATCGGTCGTCGAGGGCGACTTCGCCTCCGACGGCGGTGACGCGTCCGGCGACGGCATGACCCGCGCGGAGCGCCGCAAGGCGCAGAAGAACGCGGGCGGGCGCCGCCGGAAGAAGTAAGCGGCAGAGCTGGTACGAGGGGCCGGTCACCGGGTGCGGTGGCCGGCCCCTCGGCGTACGTACGGCCATGCGTGCGTACGGCTACGAGGGCAGGCCGTCGAGTTCCACCGCCGCGCAGCGCCAGCGGCGGTCCCGGCCGCGTTCCAGGCGGAAGGCCATGGCGCGGACCCGCTCGCCGGTCGCGATCGTCGCGCAGACCTCGACGGCGCCCGGGCCCGGTGGGCGCGCCGAGCAGTGGCGCAGGACCGGGCGGGGGCCGCAGGAGCGCAGCGGGGTCGTCGGGGCGAGCCGGACGAGCTGCTCGTACGCCTCGCCGATGGTGTGACCGAGCATCCAGTGCACCGGGCGCTCCCCGCTGAGCACCGCGAGCAGCTTCTCGGCGAAGAGGACGTGCGGGGGTGCCGTCCGGCGCGGGGCGGTGCCGGCACGGCCGCGGGGGCCGGTGCCTGCGGGGCCTGCGGGGCGGGTGGGGGTGTGCGTGGTCATCGGGGTCCCCGTTCGTCGCGATCGTCGCGGTGAGTCATCGACTGGTACCAGTCGGTAACTTCTTGGGGATCTTGTACGGGGGTGGCGGGCGTCCGGGCAAGGGGCGCGCATGCGTGTGCTGGGGCGCGCGGCGATTCACCTATCTGGGTGACGAGGGGCTCCGGGGGCCCATGGGGCCTTGGGGGCGCGACTCCCCGGGGTGACGGGGGGAGGGGTCGGGCCGGGGGCCCCGAAGGGGGACTCCACACGTATCCTGAGGGCGTCTCCGACTACGAAAGCGGCCAGCCATGCGCGTCTACGTCCCCCTGACCCTTCCCGGTCTCGCACAGGCGCACAAGGCGGGCGAGCTCGGCCCCGGGCCCCTCACCGCCTACGCCGTCACCCCCGCGCTGCGCGAGTGGTACGTCTCCGACGACATCGAGGAGCTGGAGTACGCGGCCCTCAACCGCGCCGCCGCGGCCTCGCTGCGGCTGCTCGCCGGTGACCCCGGGGCGGCGCGGCGCCGGATCGTCGTCGCGGTGGACGTGGCCGACAAGGACGCGGCCGTCGACCCCGACCGGGGGCTCGACGCGAGCGCGCTCGGTGAGGTCCGGATCGCCGGGGCCGTGTCGCTGGCCAAGGCCGCGGCCGTGCACGCCGACGCGGACGACGCCCGGGCGGACGTCACGGCCGCCGCGGACGCGCTCGGGGCGGCGGACCAGGGCGACGACGACGCCCAGTTCGTCGTGGACGGCGCCGAGGACCACGAGCTGCTCTGGTACGGGGTGCAGGAGATCCCGGCGCTGCTGGGCTGAGCCGACCGGTACCGTGCCTGCATGGGGAAGCACGGGAAGCATCTGGTCTGGGACTGGAACGGCACACTGCTCGACGACATCGGCGCGGTGATCGGGGCGACCAATGCCGCCTTCGCGGAGCTGGGGCTCGAACCGATCACGCTGGAGCGGTACCGCGAGCTGTACACGGTGCCGGTGCCGAAGTTCTACGAGCGGCTGATGGGGCGGCTGCCCACGTCCGAGGAGTGGACGGTGATGGACGGCGCCTTCCATCGGCACTACTGGCAGCGGGCCGAGGGCTGCGGGCTGACCGCGGGCGCGGCGGAGCTGCTGGCGGGGCGGCAGGCGTCCGGCTTCACCCAGTCGCTGCTGTCGCTCGCGCCGCACGAGGAGCTGCTGCCGCTGGTGCGGCGGCACGGGATCGCGGAGCGGTTCCTGCGGGTCGACGGGCGGGTGGACCGGTCCACGGACGGCAAGTCGGCGAACATGGTGCGGCATCTCGCGGCGCTGGAGGGTGTGCCGGCGGAGCGGGTCGTGGTCATCGGGGACGCGGCGGACGACGCGGTGGCCGCGGCGCATGTGGGGGCGCGGGCCGTGCTCTACACCGGGGGGTCGCACAGTCGGGCGTCGCTGGAGCGGGTGGGGGTGCCGGTGGTCGACTCGCTCGCGGAGGCGGTGGCGGTGGCGGAGGGGTTGGTCTAGGGCGGGGCTTTCCGGCGCGGTGCCGCGCCGGTGGGGGTGCGCCCGGCCTCCGGCCGGGCTGTGTTTCCCACCCGCACCACCCGTGCGACAACGACGACGTCTGCGGGACTTCCCGTGGGGGGCCGGGCGCCGTTGGCGGCTGCGGGCGGTGCCGGGGAGGGGGCCGTGCGGCCCGGTGGGGGGTTTGTGCCCACCCGTTCCGCCCTGCGGAACGATTGCCCACAAACCCCCGGCCGCAGGCCTCCTTACGCCTTCGTGTCTCGCAAGACCTTCAGGAATTCGCGCATCCAGCTCGGGTGGTCCGGCCAGGCTCGGGAGGAGACCAGGGTGCCGTCCACTACGGCGGCCGCGTCCTGGAAGGTGGCGCCGGCTGCCTGCATGTCGAGTTCCAGGGCCGGGTACGCCGTGACCTGGCGGCCCTCCAGGCTGCCGGTCGCGGCCGTCAGGAGGGGGCCGTGGCAGATCTGGGCCACGGGCTTGTCCGCGTCGAAGAAGGACTTGAGGATCTTGCGGAGTTCCGGGTCGTTGCGCAGGTACTCCGGGGCGCGGCCGCCCGGGATGACCACGGCCAGGTACTCGCCCGGGTCGACCTCCGAGAAGGCCAGGTCGGCCGGCCACGTGTAGCCCGGCTTCTCCGTGTACGTGTCGTAGCCCGGCTCGAAGTCGTGGACCACGAAGCGGAGCTGCTTGCGGGCGGGGGCCGCGATGTCGACCTCGTACCCCTCCTCCAGCAGGCGCTGGTACGGGTACATCACCTCCAGCGACTCCGCCGCGTCACCGGTCACGATCAGAATCTTCGCCACTGCGTCTCCCCAAGAGCGCTCGTCGGTCGGTATGCCCCGGGTAACCATTCGTCGCTGTCCACAGTGTCAAACTTCCCCCCCTGGTTTTGTACACATAAGGACCATGACGGTCCGGGGGTCAACAGCGATAGGCTTTTCCCGTGATCAGCGCGATACGCCGAGGGGGCAGTGCGGCCCCCGGCCTCCGCTCGGTTCGCCACGGCGACCGGGCCGATGGTGCGTTCGCCGATCCGTTCCGTCCGGGCACGACGGCCGTGATGGCCGATATGCGCCCGGACATCTCTCATCGCGGCATAACGTCGACCTCGACCGGTACCACCGCGTCGTGGCGTTGTGCCCTTTCTTCCACCGACGTCACGCAATGGCGCGCGACAGGAGTCAGAGGACATGCAGACCAAGCTGGACGAAGCCAAGGCCGAGCTGCTCGATCGGGCCGCCCGGGTAGCTGAGAACAGCCCGGTCGGGGGGCGACTTCCGACAGGGCCGGAGAACGGGGAGCGTCCGGACCGTGACACCCTGCTCGACTACCTCCAGCGCTACTACCTGCACACCGCGCCGGAAGACCTGACGGACCGCGACCCCGTCGACGTCTTCGGCGCCGCTCTCTCGCACTACCGCCTCGCGGAGAACCGTCCCCAGGGCACCGCGAGCGTCCGCGTCCACACGCCGACGGTGGAGGAGAACGGCTGGACCTGCAGCCACTCCGTCGTCGAGGTGGTCACCGACGACATGCCGTTCCTCGTGGACTCCGTGACCAACGAGCTGTCCCGCCAGGGCCGCGGCATCCACGTCGTCATCCACCCCCAGGTCCTCGTCCGCCGCGACGTGACCGGCAAGCTCATCGAGGTGCTCACCGAGCAGCCGAAGGGCGCCCTGCCGCACGACGCGCTCGTCGAGTCCTGGATCCACGTCGAGATCGACCGCGAGACCGACAAGGCCGACCTCAAGCAGATCGCCGCCGACCTGCTGCGCGTCCTGTCCGACGTCCGTGAGACCGTCGAGGACTGGGAGAAGATGCGCGACGCCGCGCTGCGCATCGCCGACGCCCTGCCCGACGAGCCCACCCCCGCCGACCTGCGGCCCACCGAGGTCGAGGAGGCCCGCGAGCTGCTGCGCTGGCTCTCGGACGACCACTTCACCTTCCTGGGCTACCGCGAGTACGAGCTGGTCAACGGCGACGCCCTGTCCGCCGTCCCCGGCACGGGACTCGGCATCCTGCGCGCCGACCCGCACCACAGCGGCGAGGACCCGCACGCCCACCCCGTCTCGCCCTCGTTCAGCCGGCTGCCCGCCGACGCCCGCGCCAAGGCGCGCGAGCACAAGCTGCTGGTCCTGACGAAGGCCAACAGCCGCGCGACCGTGCACCGCCCCTCGTACCTCGACTACGTCGGCGTGAAGAAGTTCGACGCCGACGGCAACGTCATCGGCGAGCGCCGCTTCCTCGGCCTGTTCTCCTCGGCCGCCTACACCGAGTCCGTGCGCCGCGTCCCGGTCGTCAAGCGCAAGGTGCAGGAGGTCCTGGAGGGCGCCGGCTTCTCGCCGAGCAGCCACGACGGGCGCGACCTGCTCCAGATCCTGGAGACCTACCCGCGCGACGAGCTCTTCCAGACCCCGGCCGACGAGCTGCGCGCCATCGTCACCAGCGTCCTGTACCTCCAGGAGCGGCGCCGGCTGCGGCTCTACCTGCGCCAGGACGAGTACGGCCGCTACTACTCGGCCCTCGTCTACCTGCCGCGGGACCGCTACACCACCCGCGTCCGGCTGCGGATCATCGACCTCCTGAAGGAGGAGCTCCAGGGCACCAGCGTCGACTTCACGGCCTGGAACACCGAGTCGATCCTCTCCCGCCTCCACTTCGTCATCCGCGTCGAGCCCGGCACCGATCTGGCCAAGCTGACCGAGGCCGACGTCGACCGCATCGAGGCCCGGCTCGCCGACGCCGCCCGCTCCTGGGCCGACGGCTTCGGCGAGGCGCTCAACGCCGAGCTGGGCGAGGAGCGCGCCGCCGAGCTGCTGCGCCGCTACGGCAACGCCTTCCCCGAGGGCTACAAGGCCGACCACTCGCCGCGCGCCGCCGTCTCCGACCTGGTCCACCTGGAGGCCCTGGCCGACAGCGACAAGGACTTCGCGCTCTCCCTGTACGAGCCCGTCGCCTCCGGCGCGGGCGAGCGCCGCTTCAAGATCTACAAGACCGGCGACCCGATCTCCCTCTCCGCCGTCCTGCCGGTCCTCAACCGGCTCGGTGTCGAGGTGACCGACGAGCGCCCGTACGAGCTGCGCTGCGCCGACCGCCCGCACTCCTGGATCTACGACTTCGGTCTGCGGATGCCCACGCCCACCGGCAACGGCGGCGACTACATCGGCGAGGACGCCCGCGAGCGCTTCCAGGAGGCCTTCGCGGCCACCTGGACCGGCGAGGCCGAGAACGACAACTTCAACTCGCTCGTCCTGTCCGCCGGGCTCACCTGGCGCGAGGCGATGGTGCTGCGCGCCTACGCGAAGTACCTGCGCCAGGCCGGTTCGACCTTCAGCCAGGACTACATGGAGGACACCCTCCGCAACAACGTCCACACCACCCGGCTGCTGATCAACCTCTTCGAGGCCCGGATGGCCCCGGAGCGCCAGCGTGCGGGCACCGAGCTGATCGACGGCCTCCTGGAGGAGCTGGACGGCGCCCTGGACCAGGTCGCCTCCCTCGACGAGGACCGGATCCTGCGGTCCTTCCTCACCGTCATCAAGGCGACCCTGCGGACCAACTTCTTCCAGAAGAACGCGGCCGGGCGCCAGCACTCCTACGTGTCGATGAAGTTCGACCCGCAGGCCATCCCCGACCTCCCGGCGCCCCGCCCGGCCTTCGAGATCTGGGTGTACTCGCCGCGCGTCGAGGGCGTCCACCTGCGCTTCGGCAAGGTCGCCCGAGGCGGTCTGCGCTGGTCCGACCGGCGCGAGGACTTCCGTACCGAGATCCTCGGCCTGGTCAAGGCGCAGATGGTGAAGAACACCGTCATCGTCCCGGTCGGCGCCAAGGGCGGCTTCGTCGCCAAGCAGCTCCCGGACCCGTCCGTGGACCGCGACGCCTGGCTGGCCGAGGGCATCGCCTCGTACAAGACCTTCATCTCGGCGCTGCTCGACATCACCGACAACCTGGTCGCCGGCGAGGTCGTGCCCCCGGTCGACGTGGTCCGCCACGACGAGGACGACACCTACCTGGTCGTCGCCGCTGACAAGGGCACCGCGACCTTCTCCGACATCGCCAACGGTGTCGCCGAGTCGTACGGCTTCTGGCTGGGCGACGCCTTCGCCTCCGGCGGCTCGGCCGGCTACGACCACAAGGGCATGGGCATCACCGCCCGCGGTGCCTGGGAGTCGGTCAAGCGCCACTTCCGCGAGCTGGGCCACGACACCCAGACCGAGGACTTCACCGTCGTCGGCGTCGGCGACATGTCCGGCGACGTCTTCGGCAACGGCATGCTGCTCTCCGAGCACATCCGCCTCGTCGCGGCCTTCGACCACCGGCACATCTTCCTCGACCCGACCCCGGACGCGGCCACCTCGTACGCCGAGCGCCGCCGCCTCTTCGAGCTGCCCCGCTCGTCCTGGGCCGACTACGACACCTCGCTCCTGTCGACCGGCGGCGGCATCCACCCGCGTACCGCCAAGTCGATCCCGGTCAACGCGCACGTGCGGGCCGCCCTCGGCATCGAGGACGGCGTCACCAAGATGACCCCGGCCGAGCTGATGAAGGCCGTCCTGCACGCGCAGGTCGACCTGCTGTGGAACGGCGGCATCGGCACCTACGTGAAGTCCTCGGCCGAGACCAACGCCGAGGTCGGCGACAAGGCCAACGACGCCATCCGCGTCGACGGCCAGGACGTCCGCGCCCAGGTCATCGGCGAGGGCGGCAACCTCGGCGCGACCCAGCTCGGCCGCATCGAGTTCGCCCGCTCCGGCGGCCCCGAGGGCACCGGCGGCAAGGTGAACACCGACGCCATCGACAACAGCGCCGGCGTCGACACCTCCGACCACGAGGTCAACATCAAGATCCTGCTCAACGGTCTGGTCGCCGAGGGCGACATGACCGTCAAGCAGCGCAACAAGATCCTCGCCGAGATGACCGACGAGGTCGGCGCGCTCGTCCTGCGCAACAACTACGCGCAGAACACCGCCCTGGCCAACGCGGTCGCCCAGTCGCCGTCCCTGCTGCACGCCGCCCAGCGCTTCATGCGCCGCCTGGGCCGCGACGGGGCGCTCGACCGCGCGCTGGAGTTCCTGCCCAACGACCGGCAGATCCGCGAGCTGCTCAACAGCGGCCGGGGCCTGAGCCAGCCCGAGCTCGCCGTCCTCCTCGCGTACACCAAGATCACGGTGGCCGACGAGCTGATCGGTACGGATCTGCCGGACGACCCGTACCTGCGGGGGCTGCTGCACGCGTACTTCCCGACGCTGCTGCGCGAGAAGTTCACCGAGGCCGTCGACAACCACGCGCTGCGCCGCGAGATCATCACCACGGTGCTGGTCAACGACACCGTCAACACCGGTGGCTCGACCTTCCTGCACCGCCTCCGCGAGGAGTCGGGCGCGTCCATCGAGGAGATCGTCCGGGCGCAGGCCGCGGCCCGCGCGATCTTCCGCCTGGGCGAGGTCTGGGACGCCGTCGAGGCGCTCGACAACAAGGTGCCGGCCGAGTTCCAGACCCGGATGCGCCTGCACTCGCGCCGCCTGGTCGAGCGCGGCACGCGCTGGCTGCTCAACAACCGGCCGCAGCCGCTCCAGATCGGCGAGACCATCGAGTTCTTCGCCGAGCGCGTCGAGCTGGTCTGGGAGAAGCTGCCGCAGCTGCTGCGCGGCTCGGACCTGGAGTGGTACGAGTCGATCCTGGCCGAGCTGACCGAGGTCGGCGTCCCGGAGGAGCTGGCGCTGCGCGTGGCCGGGTTCTCGTCCGCGTTCCCGACGCTCGACATCGTCGCCATCGCGGACCGCACCGGCCAGGACCCGCTGGCGGTCGCCGAGGTCTACTACGACCTGGCCGACCGGCTGAGGATCACCGACCTGATGGACCGGATCATCGAGCTGCCGCGCAGCGACCGCTGGCAGTCGATGGCCCGCGCCTCCATCCGTGAGGACCTGTTCGCCGCGCACGCCGGGCTCACGGCGGACGTCCTGGCGGCCGGGAACGGCACCTCCACGCCGGAGGAGCGGTTCAAGGCCTGGGAGGACGACAACGCGGCGATCCTGGGCCGGGCGCGCACCACCCTGGAGGAGATCCAGGGCTCGGAGGGCTTCGACCTGGCGAACCTCTCGGTCGCGATGCGGACGATGCGCACGCTGCTGCGGACGCACAGCTAGTCGCGGATACGCGAAGGGGGCGCCCCCACCGGTTCGTACCGGTGGGGGCGCCCCCTTTCCCGTATCCGCTTTCCCGTATCCGCTTCTACGAGGTGACCGAGCCGGTCCACAGGCGGCGGGCCGCCAGGGCCGCGGCCGCGAGCAGCAGGCCGTTGCGGAGCACCATCACCGTGAGGCCGGTCCAGGTGCCGGCGGCGACGTCCGCGTACAGCACGGGATACGCGAGGGAGCTCAGCGCGGCGGCCGGGAGCAGGAGCAGGGCGACCGGGCGCATGACCGTCTGCCGGGAGGTCAGGCAGACGGCGGCCAGGCCGAGCAGCCAGATCATGTACTGGGGGCTGATCACCCGGCTGGTGACGGTGAAGAGCAGCACGGCGGCGAACGCGGCGTCGAGCGGCGTGGCCCCCGTCCAGGAGCGGGCGCGCATCCGCCACAGGACCAGCCAGCCGAAGGCGGCGACGGTCAGCAGCAGGGCCACGTGGCCGACGGTGGAGACGTAGGGGCCGACGTACTCGTAGGCGCCGTAGCGGAACTGGACGGTGCCCGGCCAGAGCCCGGCCGCCCTGGCCACGGCGAGGCCCGTGCCGCCCAGGGACTCGATCTGGATGCCCCGGTTGCCCTGCTGGCGCAGGAAGCCCAGCGCGTCGGAGAAGAGCAGCGTCAGGGTGAGCAGGAGGACCCCGGCGGTGACGGCGGCGGCGGTCCAGGCCTCGCGGGTGGTGCGGCCGCGCGGGGTGCCGATCAGGGTGAGCGCGGGCCAGACCTTGACCAGGGCGCCGAGCCCGGCGAGCGCCCCGCCGATCCGGTGGGCGGCGGGGGAGCGGGCCGTGAGGGCGAGCAGGGCGAGCACGGCGAGGGCGGTGGTCTGCACGTCGTAGCGGGCGAGCGGGATGTGCAGGAGCAGGGGGAGGCCGAGGACCCAGTACCAGGCGCCGTGGGTGAGCCGGGCGCCGTCGGCGCGGGCGAGGGCCACGGCGACGGTCGCGTCGGCGAGGAGGGTGAGCAGGACGAAGCCCTGGAAGTAGGTCAGCCAGGGCAGGATCCCGGGGGACATGATGACCAGGCCCGCGCCGGGCGGGTACTGCCAGGTGGCGTCGTCGGGCGGGAAGGTGCCCTGGGCGAACAGGCCGTACCAGTGCCGGTAGAGGACGTGCACCTCGCTGGCGACGCCGCCGATGCCGAGGTTGTCGCGGTGCAGCAGATAGAGCATTCCGGCGCGGGTGAGCACCCAGAGCGCGGCGAGGGCGAGCCGGGGGCCGAGGCCGACGGTCACGAAGGTCGCGGAGGTGAAGGTCTCCGACTCGAACGGGGAGCGGGTGAGGGCGGGCGGCGCGGACTCCGTACGGGCCGTGCCGGGCGCACCGGGCGGGGGCGGCGGGTCGGTCGTCATCCCTCCGCACTCTAGTCCGGTATGTCCTGGTTCTTACCGGTCTTGGGGTCCGTACTGGTGAACGCGGCGGGTGCGGGCAGGTGACCTAGGCGGACGTGGTGAACTCCTCGTACGCCGCCACGACCTCGTCCGCCGGGCCGTCCATCCGCAGCGTTCCCGCCTCCAGCCACAGGGCCCGGTCGCAGGTCTCGGTGATCGTCGAGTTCGAGTGGCTGACCAGGAAGACGGTGCCCGCCTCCGCGCGCAGTTCGTCGATCCGCCGCCGGCTGCGGCGGCGGAACCGCGCGTCGCCGGTGGCCAGGGCCTCGTCGATGAGCAGCACGTCGTGGCTGCGCGCGGCGGCGATGGAGAAGCGGAGCCGGGCGCCCATGCCGGAGGAGTACGTGCGCATCGGCAGCGAGACGAAGTCGCCCTTGTCGTTGATCCCGGAGAACTCGACGATCCCGGCGTAGCGCTCGCCGATCTCCTTGCGGCTCATGCCCATCGCGAGCCCGCCGAGGACCACGTTCCGCTCGCCCGTCAGGTCGCCCATCAGGGCGGCGTTGACCCCGAGGAGCGCCGGGTGGCCACGGGTGTAGATCCGGCCCTCGCTGGTGGGCAGCAGGCCCGCGACGGCCTTCAGGAGGGTCGACTTGCCCGATCCGTTCGAACCGATCAGGCCGATCGCCTCGCCCCGGTACGCGGCGAAGCTGACGCCCCGGACGGCGTGCACGGTGTGCGGCTTGCGCCCGGCGCCGCCCCGCTCGGTGTACGTGACGTGGACACCGTCGGCGATGACGGTCGGCTCGCGGTCGGGCGCCGCCGCCGCGTCCGGGGTCTCGTGCTCAGCCACGGCCATAGCGCTCCTCCGCCTTCCAGAAGTAGACGAACCCGCCGACGAAGGCGAGCAGCGCCCAGCCGGTCGCCACCGCCCAGACGTGCGGCGGGAGCTGGGCGCCCGTGAAGCTCTCGACCAGCGCGAAGCGCATCAGGTCGATGTACACGGCCGCCGGATTGCACTGAAGTGCCAGCACCACCAGGTGCGGGAAGCGCCCGCTGCCGGCCAGGTGCTGGATCGACCACATGACCCCGGAGGCGTACATCCAGGTGCGCAGCACGAACGGCATGAGCTGCGCGATGTCCGGCGTGCGGGAGGCGAGCCGGGCCATCACCAGGGCGAGCCCGGTGCTGAACAGCGTCTGGAGCAGCAGGGTGGGGATCGCCAGGAGCCAGGCGGGGCGCGGGAACTCGCCGAAGCAGAACAGGATCACGACCAGGGCGCCCAGCGAGAAGACCAGTTGCTGGAGCTGCTGGAGCGCGAGCGCGATGGGCAGGCTGGCGCGCGGGAAGTGCAGGGCGCGGACCAGGCCCAGGTTGCCGCTGATGGCCCGGGTGCCGGTCATGATCGTCTGCGAGGTGAAGGTCCAGGCGAAGACGCCCGTGATCAGGAACGGCACGTAGTCGGGGACGCCCCGCTGGACGTCCATGAGGACGCCGAAGATCGCGTAGTAGACGGCCGCGTTGAGCAGCGGGGTCATCACCTGCCAGACCTGGCCGAGCCGGGCCTGGCTGTACTGCGCGGTCAGCTTGGCCGTCGCGAAGGCGGTGATGAAGTGCCGCCGGGCCCAGATCTGCCGGGTGTACGCGGGGAGGGAGGGCCGTGCGCCGCTCACGGTCAGGCCGTGGCGCCGGGCTAGGGCCTGGAGCTCCTCGGAGGTCGGGGGTGCGGGGGGTACGGCGGGGGCCTCGGGGGCGTCGAGGGTGTGGGTCGTCACGGTCACGGGGGTCGCCTTCGCTCTCGGTACCGCTCCTGTTTCGATGGAACGGGTCCGTATCGTCGCTACGGGGAGAGTAGGGGGCGGCTGCGTCGGAACGCAACCGTGTCGTCGTGTCGTTTACGCCCAGGTAATCGCTGGCTAAAATCCTGGGCATGACGACACCTTCCGGGACCCCACGCCGCACCCCCGCGGGAGCCGCCGTGCTCCGGGAGGACGTCACCGAGGCCATCCGCGCCGCCGTCTTCGAGGAGCTCGCCGCCGTCGGCTTCGCCCGGATGTCGATCGAGGGCATCGCCCGCCGCGCCGGGGTCGGCAAGACCGCCGTCTACCGTCGCTGGAAGTCCAAGCTCTCCCTGGTCCTCGACCTCGTCGGCGCCGTCGCCGTCCAGGGCCTGCCCGCGCCCTCCACCGGCTCGCTCCTCGGGGACGTACGCGCCCTCCTGGAGCTCGCCTCGCACGCCCTGCGCCACCCGGTGGCCTCGCAGGTCATCCCGGACCTGCTGGTCGAGTCGGTGCGCAACCCCGAGATCGCCGAGGCCATCAAGGCCGCCCTCCTCGACAGCCAGCAGGGCGTCGTCGCCCAGGTCGTCCGCGAGGCCGTCGCCCGCGGCGAACTGCCCGAGGGCGCCGACCCGGACCGCGCCCTCGACCTGGTCGTCGGCCCGCTCTACTGGCGGCTCGTCGTGGTCCGCACCGGGACGCCGAAGGGCTACCTCGACGACCTCGCCCGGTCGGCGGTGGCGGCGCTGCGGGCGTAGCCCGTACGGGGTAGTCCGTACGGGACGGGTACGGGGCGGGGGCAGGGGCCCTACTTCACCGCGCCCGCCATCACCCCGGACACGAACTGCCGCTGGAAGGCGAAGAAGACCAGCAGCGGGATCACCATCGACACGAAGGCGCCCGGCGCGAGCACGTCGACGTTGTTGCCGAACTGGCGTACCTGCTGCTGGAGCGCCACCGTGATCGGCGGCGACTGGGCGTCCGCGAAGATCAGCGCCACCAGCATGTCGTTCCACACCCACAGGAACTGGAAGATGCCGAGCGAGGCGACCGCGGGGCCGCCCAGCGGCAGCACCACGCGCGTGAACAGGCGGATCTCGCCCGCCCCGTCGAGCCGGGCCGCCTCCAGGAGCTCGCGCGGGATCTCCGCGAAGAAGTTCCGCAGCAGGAAGATCGCGAACGGCAGCCCGAAGGCCGTGTGGAACAGCACCACGCCCAGGGTCGTCTCGAAGATCCCGACCGTGCCGAACAGCTTCGACACCGGTACGAGCGCCACCTGGACCGGCACCACGAGCAGGCCCACGACCACCAGGAACCACCAGTCCCGGCCGGGGAAGTCCAGCCAGGCGAAGGCGTAGCCGGCGAGCGCGCCGATCACGATGACCAGGAGGGTGGCCGGGACGGTGATCAGGACCGTGGAGACGAGCGAGTCGGTGATCGTCGGGTCGGCGAGGAGGTGCCGGTAGTTCTCGGTGGTGAGCTGCGCGGGCGTGGCGAAGACCTGCCACCAGCCGCCCGAGGCGATGTCGGACGGGGAGCGCAGCGAGGAGAGGAGCAGCCCGAACGTCGGCATCAGCCAGAACAGGGCGACCAGGACGAGGAAGACCCGTACGGCGCCGCCGGCGACACGGGCGGCGATCCGGGCCCCTAGGGGGCGGGCCGGGGACCGGGTCGGGGGCCCGTACGGGGATCGGGTCAGCGGCCGGGCCGGGCTGGGGCTCATCGGTGGGTCTCCCTTCGGGCGCGGCGCATCCGGCGGATGTTGAACGCCATCACCGGCAGCACGAGCAGCAGGAGCAGCACGGCGATGGCCGAACCCACCCCCAGGTCGGCGTCCGTGCCGAAGGACGAGCGGTACAGCTGGAGCGCGAGCACGTTGGCGTCGTCCTGCGCCGAGCCCGGCGCGATGATGAGGACCAGGTCGAAGATCTTCAGCACATTGATCATCAGGGTCACCAGGACGACCGCCAGGACCGGCGCGAGCAGCGGCACGGTGATCCGCCGGAACACCTGCCACTCGTTCGCCCCGTCGACCCGGGCCGCCTCCAGGAGTTCGCGCGGCAGACCCGCGAGGCCCGCGGCGATCAGCACCATCGCGAAGCCGGCCCACATCCACACGTAACTGCCGATGATCGCGGGCGTGACGAGCGAGGGGCCGAGCCACTCCACCCCGTCGTACTGCTCGCGGAAGTTGCCGGCGGGGAGCCGCAGGACGGCCCCGTCGGCGGCCCGGGGCAGGGTGAAGGTGCCGTCGGCGGCGGCCGTGGCGCGCGCGACGACGACGCCGTCCTTCACCGCCTCGATCCGCAGCCCCTTGAGACCGAGCTCCTTCGGGTCGACGACGTTGGGCCTCCCGCCGCCGCCCCGGGTGAAGTCCAGCCAGGCGGTGCCGGTGATCGCGTCGGCGGCCGGCGCGGGCGTACGGGCCGGGCGGGCGCCCTCGGGCATCCGCCCCGGCGCCACGCCGATCAGCGGCAGCCGGGCGATCTCCCCGGCGCGGACCGGGGACTTGGTGACGTACGCCCCGCCGCCCGCGTCCTTCAGCGGGTGCACCGGCAGCGGACGGGCCCGTGGGAAGCCCGAGGCCTCGGCGAAGGTGTCGTGCACGCCCACCCAGACCGCGTTGGCGACCCCCCGGTCCGGGTCCTGCTCGTACACCAGCCGGAAGATGATCCCGGCGGCGAGCATCGAGATGGCCATCGGCATGAAGACCACCAGCTTGAACGCCGTTCCCCAGCGCACCCGTTCGGTGAGCACCGCGAAGACCAGACCGAGCGCCGTCGCCACGGTGGGGGCGACGACCACCCAGACGAGGTTGTTGCGGACGGCCGTGCGGATCGACTCGTCGGTGAACAGGGTGACGTAGTTGTCCAGGCCCGCGAAGGAGTCGCCCGCCTTGTCGAAGAGGGAGCGCTGGAGCGAGTAGCCGATGGGGTAGACGACGAGCGCGCCGAGCAGGACGAGGGCGGGGAGGAGGAAGAGGGCGGCTGCGGTGGTGGACCGGGGGCGGGCGCGGGTCACCGGTCAGCCCTTGGTCGCCTTGTACGCCTTGGCGGCGTCGGCCTCCAGCCTGGCCTGGGTCCCCGCGATGTCCTTCGGGTTCTTGAGGAAGTCCTGGAGCGCCTTCCACTCGCCCTTGCCGGGCGTCCCGCCGAACGACTGCGGCATCTGGTCCGACATGTCGAAGCGGAACGTGTCGCCCGCGCCGATCAGCGCCGTGGCGATCTCACGCTGCACCTCGTTCGGGTACGCGGCCTTGTCCAGGGCCTTGTTGGGGGAGACGAAGCCGCCCTCGGCCGCCCAGATCCGGGCCGCCTCGGGCGAGGCGAGGAAGGTCAGCAGGGCCTGCGCCCCCTTGGTGTCCTTGAGCGCCACGGCCGCGTCGCCGCCGGTCACCACCGGGGCCGTGCCGCCGTCGCCGACGGCCGGGAAGGGAAACACCTTCGCGTCCGTACCGATCTTGGCGCCGGTCTGCGCGATGTTGACGGCGGAGAAGTCGCCCTCGAAGACCATCGCGGCCTTCGCCCGGTCGCCGCCGGTGAAGGTCTGGGTCACGGAGACGGGGAACTCCGTCTGGAGCGCGCCGCTGGTGCCGCCCGCGAGGAGGGACGGCTTGCCGAACAGCTCGGCGAGCGTGGTCAGGGTGCGGGTGACGGACGGGTCCGTCCACTTGATGGTGTGCTTGGCCAGCTGGTCGTACTTCTCGGGCCCGGCCTGGGAGAGGTAGACGTTCTCGAACCAGTCGGTGAGGGTCCAGCCGTCCGCGCCGCCGACGGATACCGGGGCGACGCCGGAGGCCGAGATCGTCTCGGCGGTCGTGAGCAGCTCCTTCCACGTCTTCGGCTCGCCGGCGCCCGCGGCGTCGAAGGTGGCGGTGTTGTACCAGACCAGGGACTTGTTGGCGGCCTTGAAGTACACGCCGTACGGGGTGCCGTCGACCGTGCCGAGGTCCTGCCAGCCCTTCGAGTAGTTCTTCGCCAGCTGGGCCCTCGCCTCCGGGCCGAGCGGTTTGAGCCACTTCTGCGCGACGGCCTGGTGGATCGCGCCGACCTGCGGGAGCAGCGCCACGTCGGGCGGGGAGCCGCCGGCGATCTTCGTGCCGAGGAAGTTCACGATCGGGTCCTGCGCGGGCACGAAGTAGACGGCCGAGCCCGTGCGCTTCTCGAACTCCTTCAGGACCTTGGCGAAGTTCTCCTGCTCGGGGCCGGTCCAGACGGCCGCCACCTCGATCTTCTCGCCCAGGAGGGCGGGCAGGGAGACCCCGGGGCCGGGGCTCGCGCTCCATGAGGGGCCGATGTCCGTGTGCCCGCCGCCGTCGCTGCCGCACGCCGTGGCCGTGAGGGCGACGAGCGCCGCCACGGCGCCGATCCGAAGAGTTCCGCTGCCACGCATCCGAGCCCCGCCTCTCCCGCGTTTCCTGGTCCCGTGGGCTCAGGTCTACGCCGGGCGCCCGGGGCCCGCAATACCGCCTTCCGTGTCAAGAGGGGGATCGTGATGGGCTCGTGACGTGCCGTCAGGCGTGGGTGGGTGAGGTCAGCGGCGGTACGGGAGTGGCCTCGACCGACCTGGCGGCCCGGTCCAGGGCGCTGGCGAGCAGGGCCAGGTCCGTCGGGCCGTTGCCCAGCTCGCGGACCGGGCGGCGGGTGGGCGGATCGCCCATCCGCTCCCACTCCAGCGGGACCACGGTCGGACGCAGCGTCGCCGTGCGCGGGATGCGGCCGGTGACCCTGCCCGTCTGGAACGGTGTCACCCGGCCGTCCGGATGCCCCAGGCGCCCGCGTCCCGGCTGCGGCTCGTCCGGACCGGCCGTCGCGGGCGGCGCGTCGAGCACGATCCGCAGCCGCGCGCCGTGCGCCAGCTCCGTGTCCACCGTGCGGTCCGGCCGCGCGGACGCGGCGATCAGGTGCACCCCGAGCCGGGCACCGTTGCGCGCGACCGCCTCCAGCGCCCGCACCACCGACCCGGCGGCCGGCCGGCCCGGCGCGCCGAGCGCGGGCGCGACCAGCGCGTCGAAGTCGTCCACGAGCACGACGAGCCGAGGCAACGACCCGACCCCCTCCGAGGCCGACTGCGACCCGGCAGCCACCTCACCACCCCCCGGCTGCGCCGTCCGCCCCGTACGCCCACTGGGGAGGTACGTGAGGTCGTCGGCGCCGAGCCGATGGGTACGGGAACTGGGACGGTCACCGAGGTCGCCGGCGGAGGGGCGGGGGAGGCGGCCGCTGGGGGTGTCGGCGAGGTCGCCCGTGCCGGGGTGGGGGAGGCGGCCGCTCGGGGAGTCGCCGAGGTGGCCCGTTCCGGGGTGGGGGAGGCGGCCGCTGGGGGCGCCGCCGAGGTCGCTCGCCCCGGGGTAGGGCAGACGACCACTAGGGGTGCCGCCGAGGTCACCCGCCCCCGCGCGGGGCACGCGCCCGCTCGGCGTGTCGCCGAGGTCGCCCCCGCTGGTGCGGAGGGTGCGGCCACTCGGGCGGTCGCCGAGGAGGTCGGAGCCGGGGGGCGGGGTGTGGGCGCCGGAGCTCGGGTAGGGGGTGCGGGTGCTGTCGCCGGTGCCGGGGTGGGGGAGGCGGCCGCTGGGGGTGTCGCCGAGGTGGCCCGTTCCCGTGCGGGGCACGCGGCCGCTCGGGGTGTCGCCGAGGTTGCCCGTTCCGGGGTGCGGCAGGCGCCCGCTCGGCGTGCCGCCAAGGTCGCTCGCCCCCGTGCGGGGCACGCGGCCGCTCGGCGTGTCGCCGACGTTGCCCGCCCCGGGGTACGGCAGCCGCCCGCTGGGCGTGCCACCGAGGTCGCTCGCCCCCGCGCGGGGTACGCGCCCGCTCGGCGTACCGCCTAGGTCGCCCGCCCCCGCGCGCGGCAGGCGCCCGCTCGGCGTGTCGCCCAGGTCGCCCCCGCTGGTGCGGAGGGTGCGGCCGCTCGGGCGGTCCGTGAGGTCCGGCGCGCCCGTGCGGGCGTCCGGGAGGCGGACGGTGGCGCGTGGGGGTGGGGAGACGGACTCGGCGGGGCTCGCGGCGCGCTGGCCGATCAGGCGGCCGGAGCGGCGGTCCGCGAAGTGGGTGTCGCCGAGCAGCTCCGCGCGGCGCTTCAGCTCGCCGCCCAGCGCCTGCGCGAACTCCCGCATCCGCACCGGGTCGGAAGCGACCAGATGCTCGGTGACGTGCGGCAGCTCCGTACAGGCCGCCAGGCCCTCACCGCGCTCGCCGCCCGCGCCGTCGACCAGGAGCAGCCCGAGCCGGTCCGGGCGCCCGCCCGCCGCCAGGGAGGCGGCGATGGCACGCAGCAGCTCGGTGCGGCCGCTGCCCGCCGGGCCCTCGATCAGCAGATGCGGGCCCTCCGCCGTGAGGTCCACGGCCACCGGCCCGCGCGGGCCCGCGCCCAGGACCGCCGTGCCGTCCGCGGCCGAGGCCCAGCGCGCCATCAGCGACGCCGGGGTGGCCCGGGCCAGGCCCAGCTCGTCCAGGAGCCGGGCCGAGGGCGGCAGCGCGGCGGACCGCCCCTGCCCCGCGCCCGCGGCCGTCTCCGTACGCAAGGGGGCCAGCGCCCGCCCGAACCGGTCCGCCCACGCCACCGACACCGCGTCCACGACGCCGACCGTGCCGTGCCCCGCGACCCGGCCGCCGGCCGTCCGCAGCAGCCGCAGCGCCGTGGCCACGTCACCGCTGAGCAGCGCCGCCGCCCCGCACTCGCGGAAGGCGAAGGAGGCGGCGCAGGCCTCCTCGTACGTCGCCGCCACCGGGGAGGCGGGCGAGGCGGCGGGCGCCTCGGCGAGGCAGATCAGATGGATACCGGCGGCGGCGCCCGCCCCGGCGAGCCGCGCCGCCGTCTCGCGCAGCGCGGCGGAACCGGGGTCGCCGTCCAGGACCACGACCGTCGCCGGTCCCTCGTGGTGCGCGGCCGCCTCGGCGACCGCGGCCCGGTCCGCGCTGGGCCAGCCCGCGCCGAGCGGGCCGTCGTCCAGGCGCCGGGTGAGCTCGGTCAGCCGCGCCTGCGCCTGCTCGCGGTCGTACGCGAGGAGCAGCCGGCAGTCCTGGCCGTGCACCGGCCGCGCGTGCGGGAGCCAGCCGAGCCAGCCCCAGGCCCGGCGCCGCTCCTCAAGGGGGCGGCTCCGGTCGGCGCTGATCAGGACGATCTCCAGGTCGCCGGGGGAGTGCAGCGCGGCCAGCTGGGCGACGACCGAGCGGGCCAGACCCGCGAGCCGCCCGCCGGGACCGGCGAGCCCCAGCGAACCGGCCTCGCGCAGACCGACCGTGACGGGCACTCCGGACAGCTCGGCGCGGTCCGTCGTGCCGAGCCGGACCACCAGGGCCTCGGGGTGGTCGAGGCCCCGCTCCCACAGGCGCCGGCCGGGGCCGAGCGCGGTGAGGAGGACGGCGGCGGGGTCGGGCCAGCTGTCGGGCGAGGGCGCGGGACCGGCCGCGGCGGTGCCGGGCAGGCTGCCGGGCCTGGTCTCGGCGAACGCCGGCACCGGCGCCACGCCGTACTCGCCGTTCCCGGCGTCGTCCTTGCCGCCCGCGAGCCGCCGCGCCCACGCCCCGAGCCCGCGCTTGCGGGTCTGGCGGGTGCGGCTGTGCGCCTCGATCTCGGTCTCGCCCTCGGCCCCCGGAGGCTCTTGCGCGCGCGAGTGACCGTCCGGGGCTCCGACGCCGTGGGAGCCGCCGAAGGTGGCGTCCTCGGAGACCGCTCCCGGGCCGTACGGCGGTGCGTACGCGACGGGGCGCGTCCCCTGTCCCGTAACGCCCGTAACGCCCGTAACGCCCGACGCGGTGGCCTCGCGGGGCACGCGGAGGTGTCCCTCGCCGTCCGGTGTCGTGGGGAGGCCGGCGTCGGCGGAGGCCCCGCCGGGGCCGCCGGAGCCGCCCGCGCCGCTCCCGCCCGTCAGCCGCAGCGCGGACTCGCCGACGCGCAGCACCGCGCCCGGCGGGAAGCGGACGGGCCGCGGGCCGACCGGGGCGCCGTCGAGGGTCGTCCCGTTCGTGGAGCCCTGGTCCGTGACCGCCACGCGGCCGTCGGGGCCGACCGTCACCGTGCAGTGGGACCGCGAGACGTCCGGGTCGTCGAGCGGCACGTCCGCGTCGACGGAACGGCCGATTCTGATCGCTCCGCCGTGCAGCAGATGCACGCCGCCGGCGTCCGGCCCCGCCACCACGTGCAGCCGGGCCGGGGCGCCCTCGCCTATCCCGTCGTCCGGGCCGGGCACCTGGAGCGAGAGCACCGCCCCGTCGACCAGCGGCGGCTCGCCGAGCAGGCAGCGCCGGGTGTCGAGCCGCTCCCCGCCCGCGTAGAGCACGGTCGTGCCGGAGGAGGAGGTGTCGGGGCCCGCGACGGCCGCGGCGAGCGAGGAGGCCACGGCGGCCAGCTCCGTCCCCGCGGGGGCGGTGACGAGCACGTCGCAGGCGCGCCCCGCGCCGTGGCCGGCGTGCGGTGCGAGGACGGTCAGCCGGATCTGCATCGCCGTCAGCGGTCCCTTCTGCGCGGCGTGCCCGGCGGGGGGACCGCCCACTGACTCCCCCCACCCGGCACGGACGCGTCGTCCGGTTCAGGTCGGCACGGCGCGAGGGCTCCCGACCCTCGACACGACGTGCTGCACGCATCCTCGCACCTGCCGCTGACAACCCGCCCACGGGTCGACCAGAAGTGATCTTGTTCGGTCGCTCGTCGACGCGAAAACGCCTGGTTACGTATGTCTCGCGTCGCTTCCGGCAACCTCCGGCGCGTACCGGGCGTCTCCATTCCGGACAGGCCGGACCCGTCCCCTCGCGGGCCGCACCCGGCGACATCCCCCGGCCGGCCCCGCCCGACCCACCGGAATACGCCCTCCCGTGCACGGTCGATGACCCGTTCGGCGGCACTAAAGTGGGTCGGACACCCGGACGGGTCACAGAACACACAGGAACCCCGGGGACCCTCCTCAGATCCACCCAAGGCCCCCCCAGGACCACGATCAGCAGGGAGCGCGTGACGTGCGGCCTATCGGCAGCAAGTACCTGCTCGAGGAGCCGCTCGGCCGCGGCGCCACGGGCACCGTCTGGCGAGCCCGCCAGCGGGAGGCGGCCGGCGCCGAGGCGGCCGTCGCGGGCCAGCCCGGCGAGACCGTGGCGATCAAGGTCCTCAAGGAGGAGCTCGCCGGCGACCCGGACATCGTGATGCGCTTCCTGCGCGAGCGGTCCGTGCTGCTCCGGCTGACCCACCCCAACATCGTGCGCACCCGTGACCTCGTCGTCGAGGGCGACCTCCTCGCCCTGGTCATGGACCTCGTCGACGGCCCCGACCTGCACCGTTACATCCGCGAGAACGGCCCGCTCACCCCGGTCGCCGCCGCGCTGCTGACCGCGCAGATCGCCGACGCCCTCGCCGCGAGCCACACCGACGGGGTGGTCCACCGCGACCTCAAGCCCGCCAACGTGCTGCTCGCCGAGCGGGACGGCGCCATGTTCCCGATGCTGACCGACTTCGGCATCGCGCGGCTCGCCGACTCCCCGGGCCTGACCCGCACCCACGAGTTCGTCGGCACGCCCGCGTACGTCGCCCCCGAGTCCGCCGAGGGCCGCCCGCAGACCTCCGCCGTCGACATCTACGGCGCCGGAATCCTGCTGTACGAGCTGGTCACCGGCCGCCCGCCGTTCGCCGGCGGCACGGCCCTGGAGGTCCTGCACCGGCACCTGAGCGAGGAGCCGCGCCGCCCCTCGACCGTGCCCGGGCCGCTGTGGACGGTGATAGAGCGCTGCCTGGACAAGGACCCGGACCGGCGGCCCAGCGCCGAGAACCTGGCCCGCGGCCTGCGCACGGTCGCCGCCGGCATCGGCGTGCACGCCACCCCGGCCCAGATCGAGGCCGCGGACGGCGTGGGCGCCCTCCTCGCCCCCGACCCGGCCCCGGCGCCCGTCCCGCAGACCCCGGGCGTGGACCCGGCCGGCGCGACCCAGGTGCTGCCGAGCGGTGCCGGGCAGTACGACCCGGCGGCGCCGACCAGCGTGATGCCCACGGGCGGCCCGCTCGGCGGCCCGGCGGGCGCGGCGGACCCGACGGCGCTGCTCCCGGCGACCGGCGCGGCCGACCCGACCGCCGTCATGCCCCCCGTACCCCCGCAGCCGCCGCAGTCCGCGCCGCAGAGCGACGAGCCGCACCCGTGGGAGAGCCAGCTGCGCGCGGTCCGCGACCGCAACGAGCAGACGCAGATGCAGTACCTGGACCCGAGCCAGGACCCCCTGCGCCGCCGCCCGCAGCGCCAGGCGCAGCCGCAGCCGCAGCATCAGCCCCAGCAGTACCAGGGGCAGCACCCGCAGGGGCAGCCGCAGCCGTATCAGGGGCAGCAGCGGCCCCCGCAGTACCAGCAGCCGCAGCGCCCGCCGCAGCCGCAGCAGTACCAGCAGCAGCCCCAGCCTCAGCAGTACGCGCCTCAGCCGCCCCAGCGGCAGCAGTACGCGCCCCAGCCCCCGCAGCAGCAGTACACGCCGCCGCAGGCCCCTCCGCCCGCCCCGGCGCCGGCCCCCGTGCCGCGCGAGCCGCGCCCGCCGCGCCAGCGCACCGCGAACCCCATGCGGATCCCCGGCCTCGGCTGCCTCAAGGGCTGCCTGTTCACGATCGTGCTGTTCGTGATCGCGGGCTGGCTCGTCTGGGAGCTCACCCCGCTCCAGGACTGGGTCGCCCAGGGCAAGGGCTACTGGCAGGCGATCGGCGACGGGATCAGCTCGATCGCGGACTGGGTGTCGTCGATCGGCGATTCCGCGAGCGGCGGTACTACCGGCGGTACGGGGCAGTAAAAAGGCGGCAGTGGACGCCGGTTCTGTCTCTTTGTCGACTTCCGAGGGGTGATTTCCCCTCGGAAGTGCCGGTGAGCGCCCTCGGCCGCGTAACTTTGACGCGAACCGCAGCCGCTGAGGGAGCAGTCTTGGCACGGAATATCGGCAGCCGCTACACGGCCCACCAGATCCTCGGGCGGGGCAGCGCCGGCACGGTGTGGCTCGGCGAGGGCCCCGAGGGCCCCGTCGCCATCAAGCTGCTGCGCGAGGACCTCGCCTCCGACCAGGAGCTCGTCGGCCGCTTCGTCCAGGAGCGCACCGCCCTGCTCGGACTCGACCACCCGCACGTCGTCTCCGTCCGTGACCTCGTCGTCGACGGCAACGACCTGGCGCTGGTCATGGACCTCATCCGCGGCACCGACCTGCGCACCCGCCTCGACCGGGAACGCCGGCTGGCGCCCGAGGCAGCCGTCGCGATCATCGCCGACGTCGCCGACGGCCTCGCCGCCGCCCACAAGGCCGGGGTCGTCCACCGGGACGTCAAGCCCGAGAACATCCTGCTCGACATGGAGGGCCCGCTCGGCCCCGGCGGCGCCCACCCCGCCCTCCTCACCGACTTCGGCGTCGCCAAGCTGATCGACACCCCCGGCCGCACCAAGGCCACCCGGATCATCGGCACCCCCGACTACCTCGCCCCCGAGATCGTCGAGGGCCTGCCGCCGCGCGCCGCCGTCGACATCTACGCCCTGGCGACCGTCCTGTACGAGCTGCTCGCCGGCTTCACTCCCTTCGGCGGCGGCCACCCCGGCGCTGTCCTGCGCCGCCACGTCACCGAGACCGTCGTCCCGCTCCCCGGCATCCCCGAGGAGCTCTGGCAGCTCCTGGTCCAGTGCCTCGCCAAGGCCCCCGCCTCCCGGCTGCGCGCCTCGGAGCTGGGCACCCGGCTCAGGGACGTACTGCCGCTGCTCAAGGGCATCCCGCCGCTCGACGTGGACGAGCCCGACGCGGACCCGGCGGCGGAGCCCGCGTACGAGGAGGACCCCTTCCCGACCGGTACGGGCGAGCCCGCGCCGCGCCGGGCCGCCGTCCCGCTCGTCCCGGGCGCCTCGACCGACTCCAACCGGGACACCCACACCTCCATGCGGGTGCCCGGCCCCGACGAGCTCTCCGGCGGCCCGCTGGGCACCGCGCGGGCGCCCAGGTCGGCGAGCGCCAGGCGGCCCGGAGCCGCCCGGCACAAGGCCGAGACGGTCCGCAAACGCCGGATCACGCTCACCGTCGCCGCGGTCGTCCTCGCGGGCGCGCTGGGGGCGGGCGGCTACCTGGCGGTGTCGGGCGACACGGAGACCCCGCCACAGGACTCGAAGCAGTCCTCACAACCGTAGGAGCCCTTCGGCATCCTTCGGCATCCACAGGTCCGGCTCCCGGCCCGGAGCCGTTACGCTGGACGCGTGGCAGTCGTCGATGTATCCGAAGAGCTGAAGTCCCTCTCCTCGACCATGGGGTCGATCGAGGCCGTTCTGGACCTCGAGAAGTTGAGGGCAGACATCGCCGTGCTCGAAGAGCAGGCCGCGGCCCCGTCCCTCTGGGACGACCCGGAGGCGGCGCAGAAGATCACCAGCAAGCTGTCGCACCTCCAGGCCGAGGTGCGCAAGACCGAGGCGCTGCGCGGCCGCATCGACGACCTCGGGGTGCTCTTCGAGCTCGCCGAGGAGATGGACGACCCGGACACCCGGGCCGAGGCCGAGGCCGAGCTGACGTCCGTCCGCAAGGCGCTCGACGAGATGGAGGTCCGCACCCTCCTCTCCGGCGAGTACGACGAGCGCGAGGCGCTGGTCAACATCCGCGCCGAGGCCGGCGGCGTCGACGCCTCCGACTTCGCCGAGCGCCTCCAGCGCATGTACCTGCGCTGGGCCGAGCGCCACGGCTACTCCACGGAGGTCTACGAGACCTCGTACGCGGAAGAGGCCGGCATCAAGTCCACGACCTTCGTGGTCAAGGCCCCGTACGCCTACGGCACCCTCTCCGTCGAGCAGGGCACCCACCGCCTGGTCCGCATCTCGCCCTTCGACAACCAGGGCCGCCGCCAGACCTCGTTCGCGGGCGTCGAGATCCTCCCGGTCGTCGAGTCCTCCGACCACGTCGAGATCGAGGAGTCGGACCTCCGCATCGACGTCTACCGCGCCTCCGGCCCCGGCGGCCAGGGCGTCAACACGACCGACTCGGCGGTGCGCATCACCCACCTCCCGACCGGCATCGTGGTCTCCTGCCAGAACGAGCGCTCCCAGATCCAGAACAAGGCGAGCGCCATGAACGTCCTCCAGGCCAAGCTCCTGGAGCGCCAGCGCCAGGAGGAGCGCGCCAGGATGGACGCCCTCAAGGACAGCGGCAGCTCCTGGGGCAACCAGATGCGCTCGTACGTCCTCCACCCGTACCAGATGGTCAAGGACCTCCGCACGGAGTTCGAGGTCGGCAACCCGCAGTCCGTCCTGGACGGCGAGATCGACGGCTTCCTGGAGGCCGGCATCCGCTGGCGCAAGCAGCAGGAACAGGCGAGCTAGTCGCCCGTCCGCACCGCTTCGGCGAGGGGCCCCGCTCACTGGATGAGCGGGGCCCCTCGCCGTACCGGCACCTGACATTCTCCGCACCACACCGTTGACCCAGACCCCAACAGTCACAAGGCTGCGCCCCGCTCGTGGAACATGTGTTCACTCAGGGGTGGGGGCGAGTCATGCACAGCCATGCCGGAAAACGCCGACGGCGCAGAACCGTCGCCGTGCTCGTAGCAGGTGCGTTGACCTGGACGGGACTGTCGGCCATGACCGCGAACGCGGTCGGAAACGCGGCGCCGAGCGCCCTCGGCGGCCCGGCCACCGAGGAGCGGACGGCCCTCGCCGAAGCGGCCAGGACCGGCGAACGCGTCGAGGTCGTCGGTGCGCGCACCGAACTCACCACGACGTACGCGAACCCCGACGGCGCCTCGCTGCGGCTTGAGCAGTCGGCTGTCCCCGTCCGCGTCCGGGGCGGTGCCGGTGGCTGGGTGAAGCCCGACGCGACCCTGGAGGTCCGGCCCGACGGGACGGTCGCGCCGAAGGCCGCCGCGGTCGACGTGCGGTTCTCCGGCGGAGGCGACGGCGCGGCCCTTGCCACGGTCGCCCGCGGGCAGAAGTCGCTGACCATGGCGTGGCCCGGGCGGCTGCCCAAGCCGACCCTGGACGGTGACACCGCCGTCTACACCGACGTCCTGCCCGGCGTCGACCTGAGGATGACCGCCTCGACCGACGGCTTCCGGGACGTTCTCGTCGTCAAGACACCCCGTGCTGCGGCGAACCCGGCGCTCAAGCGGATCGACTTCGGGTTCGCGAGCAAGGGACTCAAACTCAGGCCCACCGCCAAGGGAGGCGTAGCGGCTCTCGACGAGAACGGTCTGAAGATCTTCGCCGTCCCACCCGCGGCCATGTGGGACTCGCGGGGCGGGGCCCCCGCGACAAGCACACCGCCGCCGACCGTGGGCCGTGCTCCTGCCTCCACGGCCGAGACCCGCCTGAGGGCGCCGCGCCCGGGCGACCGCCATGCGGGACTGCCGATCGTCCTGGGCAAGGAGCGCCTGACGATCGTCCCCGACGCCGCGCTTCTCGGGGACAAGGACAGCTCTGCCTTCCCGATCTACATCGACCCCCAGGTGACATGGGGTGAGGCGGAGCGGACCCAGCTGAGGTCCGACGGCTACGAGTCGTACGGCTGGGGCAACGGTGACGACAACCGGGGCCAGGGCGTGGGCGAGTGCGGCTCCTGGAACGGCTACTACTGCGGTCCCGGATACGTACAGCGGCTGTACTTCGAGTTCTCGCCGAGCGCCCTCGCCGGCAAGCACGTCCTCGACGCGACCTTCCGGGTGACCGAGCCCTGGGCCTTCCAGTGCGACCCCCGAGTGGTCAGCCTCGTGCGCACCAACGACATCTCCACGGCCACGACCTGGACCAGTCGACCCGCCGAGCTGGACTGGATGGTGGAGCGCTCGGTCTCGGCCGGTCGCGGCTCGCTCTGCGCACCGAACCAGCCGGACGCCCCGATCGACTTCAACGACGACCCGACCAAGTCCTTCGAGAACCTCACGCCGACCGTCCGTGACTTCGCGGCGGGCAAGTTCGCGAGGCTGACACTGGAACTCCGCGCCAAGACCGAGACCGACACGAGCGCCTGGAAGCGGTTCAGGAACGACGCCGTGCTGGTCGTGGACTACGTGGGCAAGCCGTACTATCCCAGCTCGCAGGGCATCGTCGCAGGCTCCGGAACCACCTGCTCCCCGGACGCCGCAAAGCCCACCATTGTCAGCGACCCGACCCCGCAGCTCGCCGCTACCGTCCGCACGTACTCCGGCGGCGAGTCCGGCGCGATGCTGAAGGCACTGTTCAGGGTGGAGAAGCAGTCCGGCACGTCATGGGTCGCCGCCCAGAGCGACTTCGTCTCACCGACCGGTACCGGCTATCTCGCCTCCGGCGGGCGCACCACACCGTCCGTGACGACAACCCTCGCCGAGGGCACCAGCTATCGGATGAGCTCGTGGACGCGCTCGTACTGGAACAACTTCTCCAGCTGGCTGGTTTCCACCAGCGCCGGATACTGCTACTTCAAGGTCGACCCGACCGCTCCGAAGGCTCCGACGGTCACCGTCGGCACTCCGTACTCGCTGTGCGCCACGACGTGCCTGCCCGGCGGAAGCCCTGGCGTGTCCGCTCCGTTCACCTTCACGCCCGCGAGCGGCGACACCATCACCGGCTACCAGTACCGACGTTCGGGCCAGGCGGCGTGGTCACAGACCGCCGCAGGCAGCACGGTGAAGCAGCCGATCGTCCCGCCGGAGCCTGGCACCTACCAGCTGGAGGTCCGGGCGAAGGACGGCCTCGGACGCTACGGTGCCTCGCAGATCGTGAGCATCCTCGTGAACGAGGGCAGCGGCCCGGTCGGCCGCTGGCGCTTCGACGAGGACAGCGGTGACGCGCTGGACACGTCCACGACGGTGGCGGCGAACCAGGACAACGCCACACTGTTCGGCGGTGCCGTCCGGAGCGACCAGGGCCGGCGCGGTGAAGTCTGGTACGACGCGGTGGGGAATCCGCTGACCGCACCGAGGGCGGACCGCGGCTTGCAGCTGAATGGCTCGACCTCGTACGCGGCGACGGCGGGGCCGGCGCTCGAGTCGCGCGCTTCGTACACCGTGTCCGCATGGGTCCGCGTGAGCAAGGCGCCCACCCGGACCATGACCGTCCTCGGTCAAGCTACGACGACGAGCCCATGGGTGGACAAGTACAGCCCGTTCATACTCTCTTACGGTGCCAACGGGAAAGACGGCTGGAGCTTTCGGACGCTGTCGACCACGAGTGTCAATGGGGGTTTGACGCAGGAGATCCGGCAGACCACCCCGACGGCCAAGGGAGTGTGGACGCACGTGGCCGCCGTCCACGACACCGTGGCCCACAAGGCGACGCTCTACGTCAACGGACGGACACAAGGGACGATCGACACCGGGCTGGCCTGGAACGCCGATGGTGCCCTCCAGATCGGCCGTCTGCTGTACGGGAACACTTTCGTGGACTACTTCGACGGATCCATCGACGAGGTGGCCGTATGGCAGCGTGTGCTCACACCCGAAGAAATCGCGACGGAAGCGCGAACCGTGAACGCGAGAACCGACCGGCCTGAGGCCGAACTGGTAGCAGCCTGGAATGCCGCGGGTGTCACCGGAACCTCGCCGCTCATCGACGGCACCTCGGGGTACGGTCCGGCCCTGACACTCGAAGGCGGCGCCGCTGCCGACGGCCAGGCGTTGGTGTTCGACGGCAAGGACGACGGTGCGACCGCGCCCGGGCCGCTGACGGACGACACGGGGTCGTTCACGGTCACCGCCAAGGTGGAACTGGACCGGGCGAAACTGCTCGACGCCCCCTTGGGCTCCATCAGCCAGGTCGTCGGGCAGAGGGCTGCGGACGGGTCCTCCTGGGGGCTCTGGTTCGAGTTGCGCTCGCTCTCGACCGAACTCGACGACGAAGGCAAGGAGAAGGTCTCACCGATCGGCTTCTGGCACTTCGGCCGAGTCGACAAGGACGGAACGAAGAACTGGGTGGAGTCGGACGACGTTGCCGATGTCGGTAACGCTGTCCAGCTGACCGGCGTCGTGAAGGCGGACGGGGCCACCGGCCAGACGTTCGAGCTCTACGTCGGCAGTTCCCCACAGGACAGGGAGTCGACGTACCCGACTCTGGTGGGTTCCGGTGAGTTCGCCGTCGGCAAGGGCCTCAGCGCCACCGATTGGGGCCATTTCCTGCCCGGCCGGGTCAGCGACGTACGTCTCTGGGCCGGTGCGATGAAGGACGACGCGCAGGTCAAGGACATTGTCATCGGTGAGTGACGCGGGCGCCGTGCTCCCCGGCAGGCCGCACGGCCCTGGGGAGCGGGCGGTCGGGCGGCGAGGGTCGTCGCCGCTGTTTCGCCACTCGCGTTTCTGAGCTTTCTCGTCAGGGCACTTCAGCGTGCCCTCGTACGCGGATGCACGCGTACGCGACTCGTGGGGGTTGGGTCCATGGGCAACGGTGCCCGAAGGCGACATCGGATCGGCGGAGTCACCGGCGGAGTGTGGACGTCGGGCGTCATCGCGCTCGCGGCTGTCCTGGCCGTCCCCGCCGGGCTCATGCCGGTGGCTGAGGCAGTCGGCGGAACAAGCGGCATCGGGAAACCCGGTGTGCCGAAGCAGCGCGTGAGCCAGGTTGAAGCGATGAGAACACCGGGTGCGGAGAAGACCCGGAAGGGGGTCGTCGACACAGCGGCGCGCAATGCCTCCGACGTGGCCCGAGGCGCCGCGGAACGGCGGTTGGCGCATTGGCCGGTGGGTGGGACTGCGACTGTCCCGGCCGACGGGGTCGCGAGAGAAGCCGGTGGCCTGGCGGTCACCCTCGCGCCGACGGGCACGATGCGGAGCGGCGCTGCCAGGCCGAACGCCGGCGTTCCGTACGTCCCTGCCGCCACCGGCACAGTGCAGGTCCTCGGACGTGAGGCGACAAGGGAAGCCGGTGTTCGCGGCGTGCTGTTCACCGCGCGCAGCAATCGCCCCGGCGCGGCGAAGCTCACCCTCGACTACGCGTCCTTCGCCTCCTCCTATGGTGGAGGCTGGTCAGGCCGGCTCCGTCTCGTCCGGTTACCCGCCTGCCTGCTCACCACCCCGAAGGCCGCGGCCTGCCGGAAGATCACCGAGCTGGAGTCGGTCAACGACGTTCAAAGCCACGAGATCTCAGCCGATGTGAACCTCACGTCGGGCTCCACTCTCTTCGCCGTGACCGCCGGATCCGGCGGTCAGTCCGCTTCCGGCACCGGCGATTTCGCCGCCACCCCGCTCGCCTCCTCCTCCAGCTGGGAGGCCGGCAAGTCGTCAGGAGCGTTCTCCTGGTCGTATCCGATGGAGGCGCCCAAGCCGGCTGCCGGGCCCGCGCCATCACTGACGCTGTCCTACGACTCCGGAGGGGTCGACGGGCGCAGCGCCTCGACCAACAACCAGGGCACCGAGGTCGGTGAGGGCTTCGATCTGTCCACAGTCTCCTTTGTGGAGCGCACATACGGTTCTTGTTCCAAGGACGGCCAGGACAAGGTCTATGACCTGTGTTGGAAGTACGACAACGCCTCCCTTGTCCTGAACGGCAAGGCGACGGAGCTGGTGAAGGACGACACCGATGGAAGGTGGCGACTCAAGGACGACGATGCCTCTACCGTCATTCACAGCACCGGGAACGTGATCAACGGCGACGACGACGGCGAGTACTGGACGGTCATCACAGGCGACGGCACCAAGTACGTCTTCGGGCTCGACAAACTCTCCGGCGCGACCACCGAGCGCACCAACTCGGTCTGGACCGTGCCGGTGTTCGGTGACGACTCCGGGGAGCCGGGCTACTCCGGGGGCTCATCCTTCGCGGACCGTTCGCTCACACAGGCGTGGCGATGGAATCTCGACTATGTCGAGGACACTCATGGCAACGCCATGACCTACTGGTACAAGGAAGAGGTCAATTACTACCGCAAGAACAAGGCGTCCACCGCCAATGCTGCCTATACCCGCGGTGGTTACCTTGAGAAGATCCTCTACGGGCAGACCAAGGACACGCTCTTCTCCGCCACCGCTCCCGGCAAAGTCGACTTCACCTACGCGGAGCGCTGTACGGTCTCCGACTGCACTTCACTGACCGACGCGACCGCCGAGAACTGGCCGGACGTTCCCTTCGACCGGATCTGCGCGGCGGGCGCAAGCAACACCGACTGCCTTTCCGAGAACCCGAGCTTCTTCACGCGCAAGCGGCTCACCCAGATCGATACGTCCGTCCTGAGCGGGTCCGCGTACGCGGCCGTCGACTCATGGGCGTTCACGCAGAGCTACTACGACGGCGGGGACATCGGCGACTCGTCCGATCAGACCCTCACCCTCGACAGTATTCGGCGGACGGGGCGCACCGGCGCGGCGATGGGACTCGATCCGATCACCTTCACCTACCACAAGCGCCCGAACCGGGTCGCCGGCGGCACCCAACCCGGCGGCGGCAACATCCTTCCGCTGACCAAGCCCCGCGTGAACAGCGTGACGACCGAGACCGGGGCCATCACCACCGTCACCTACAACGAGCCGGAGTGTGTACGCGGCGCGTCGATGCCGGCCGCGGAGGACGACAACGCGACTTCGTGCTATCCGCTGTACTGGAACATCAACGGCTCCGACGTCGCGAGCCTCGACTGGTTCCACAAGTACCGGGTCACCCATGTCAGCCTCGCGGATCCGGCCGGCCACGGAGAACTCGTCGAGCACGAGTACACGTACGGAAGCCCGGCCTGGCACTACAACGAGAGCCCCTTCATTCCCGAGGACGAGCGCACCTGGTCGATCTGGCGTGGCTATCAGAAGGTCACCGTACGAACCGGAGCGGCCACTGGTACGCAGTCCAAGACCGTCACCACTTTCCTCCAGGGCATGCACGGCGACCGACTGAAGGCCGGCGGAACCCGCAGCGTCACCGTACCTGGAGTCGACCCACCCGGGCTGAACGTCCCGGACACGACGGACTACGCGCAGTACGCGGGCTTCACCCGCCAGCAGATCGTCTATGACGGCGCCACTCCTGTGAGCGTTACCGTCAACACCCCTTGGTCCGCGAAGACGGCTACTCAGCACAAGTCGTACGCCGACACCGAGGCGTACTACGTGCGGACCGGAAGCACATCGCAGCACACCTATCTCACTGCTCCGAAGACCTGGCGGACGACTACCACGGGAACCGAGTACGACGCCTATGGAATGGCGGCCAAGGTCGACAACTTCGGCGACACCGACGTTACCGGTGACGAGACCTGCACACGGATCTGGTATGCGCGCAATGACAGCAAGGGCATCAACAGCCTGGTGTCCCGGACCCGTACGGTCGGTGCGACCTGCGCCATCGCCGAGACGAACCTGACCCTGCCGACGACCACCGGTACGCGAGGCAGCGTCCTCGCCGACACAGCGACCGTGTACGACGACCCGGCGGCCACCGGCTGGTCCCCCGACCAGCTTCCGACGAAGGGTGAGGCCACCTGGACGGGCCGTCCCACCGGGTATCCGGCGACGGCCACCGGCGGGGAACGGTATCCGGCGCCCACCACCGGCTGGCAGACGCAGACCACGTCGACCTACGACTCCCTGGGCCGGATTCGGACCTTGAAGGACCCCGAGAACGCCTTGCCCACCGTCACCGACTACACCCCGGCGGGTGCGGGCACGCCGACGAAGACCATCGTGACCAACCCCAAGAGTCACAAGGTCACCACCTATCTCGACGGTCTCCGTGGGTTGCCCGTCCGCACCTTCGACATCAACGCCAAGAAGACCGAGCAGACCTATGACGCGATGGGCCGGCTCACCGGACTGTGGCTGCCCAACCGCAGCAAGGACGCCGGCCAGAGTGCCAGCATGACGTTCGGGTACACCGTGAAACGGGGAGTCGCCCCCTCCGTGCGGACCTCACGGATCGAGTCGTCGAGCACGGTCTCGACGTCGTACGAGATCTTCGACTCGTTGCTCCGCCCGCTCCAGAAGCAGAAGCCGACCTCGAACGGCGGTCGACTCCTCACCGACACCCGGTACGACTCGCGAGGCTTGGCGACCGAGATGTACGCCGACATCTTCGACTCGACGGCATTGCCGAACGGCACATACACGCGCGCCGAGTACGGCGAGGCTCCCAAACAGACGGACACGGTCTTCGACGGTGCGGGCCGCGCGACGAATACCGCCTTCAAGGTCTTCGGCCAGCCCAACTGGGCGACGACCACGACGTACACCGGAGACTCGACCGCCACCAGCGGGATCACCGGGGGGCAGGCAACCCGCGTGATCGTCGACGTACTCGGCCGCACGGTCGAGCGGCGCGAGTACGCCGGCGTGGCGCCGACCGACACGCAGTACGGAGGTGCGCTGGGAGTTGCGTACTCGTCCACTCGGTTCACATACACGAGGGACGGGAAGGAGAGCACGATCACGGGCCCGGACGGCGCTCAATGGACGTACACCTACGACCTTCATGGCCGCCAGGTCATGGCGACCGACCCCGACAAGGGCACCTCCAAGACGTGGTACACGCTCTCGGACCGGGTGGATTCGACCGAGGATGCCGAGCACCGGAAGCTGCTGTACGCCTACGACGAGATCGGGCGGAAGACCGACCTGTGGTCGGGTTCCCGAGATGACGCCACCAAGCTGGCGCATTGGACCTACGACACCGTGATGAAAGGCAAGGAGGCAAGCTCCGTCCGGTACGACGGAGGTACGACGGGCAAGACCTACACCAAGAAGATCACGGCATACGACGAGTTCTACCGGGCGAAGACGACCGAGTTGCAGTTGGATCCGAACGATCCGATGGTCAAGGCTGGCGCCGCGGTGAGTAGTTACGTCTTCGGCAATGCGTACAACCTCGACGGAACACTCAAGCAGATGGAGGAGCCGGCCGCGGGCGGTCTGCCTGCTGAGACGCTGTCGTACAACTACACCACGACTGGACAGGTCACTTCCGTCAGTGGCACGACCGGCTACCTGCTCGCCGCCAGCTACAGCAGTACCGGTCTGCCGCAGCAGCTGACGCTGGGCGTCTCGTCGGCGGCCGAGAGCAAGAAGGCGTACGTCAACAACGAATACGAGAGCGGCACCGACCGGCTCAGTCGCTCCTATGTGACGATGCCGCAGACGACGCCGTACAAGCCGCAGGACCTCTACTACACATACGACCAGGCCGGGAACGTGACGCGGATCGCGGACATTCCGAATCCCGACCCGATGCTGAAGAGCGATATCCAGTGTTTCCGGTATGACGGCCAGCGCCGCCTCTCCGAAGCATGGACGCCGTCGACGGACGACTGCGCGAGCACGCTGCTGGGCGGGCCCGCCCCGTACCGGACGTCGTACACCTACAATGCCGCGGGCCAGCGAGAGACAGAGACGCAGACCCCTGCCGCGGGCAGTCCGGTCACCACGCGGTCCTGCTACACACAGCCCGCGCAGCGTCACACCTTGCGGGCCACGACGACCGCTGCGAGCTGCGTGGACGTAACGGAGACATACGGCTACGACGCCTCCGGCAACACCGAGAAGCGGACCGGCCCGAACGGCACGGCGCAGACACTGACGTGGAACGCGGAAGGAAAACTGTCCTCGTTGACAGAGGGGACGAAGCGGACCGAGTACCTCTACGACGCGGAGGGCGCGCTGCTGATGCGGCGCGCGGTAGGCGACGGAGAGTCCGTCCTGTATCTCGGGGCGACCGAGGTTCACCTCAAGGTCGCGGGCGCGACGACGAAGACATGGGCGACACGTACCTACACCGCGGGCGTGGTGAGTATCGCGGTCCGAACAACGGAGTCCGGTTCGGGGAGCCTGTCCTTCCTGGCCGGCGACCACCACGGCACAAGCAGCCTCGCGCTGGATGCCGTGACGCAGGCGGTCACGAAGAGGTACACGACCCCGTTCGGCTCGCCCCGCTCGGGCACGGTGGGTACCTGGCCGGATGACCAGGGCTTCCTTGGAAAGCCGGCTGATGCGGGAACAGGACTCACACACATCGGGGCGCGTGAGTACGATCCGCAGATCGCCCAGTTCCTGAGCGTGGACCCGAGACTGGAGTCGTCGAAGCCGCAGTCGATGAACGGCTATGGCTACGCGGAGAACAACCCGGTCACGGTGTCCGACCCGTCGGGTCTGGCCTCGTCCACGTGCGAAGTGGGCAGGACCTGCAGCCCGGAGGTCATCGCGAGCGAAGAGACGGTGTCCCCTCCGCTGGGTGGGGAGCTTGAGAGCGGCGGTGGCGGCACGGGTGGTGGCCGTGGTGGCAAGGGCGGCAAGGGCGGGGGAACCGCCAGTTCCGTCAACACCTGCGATTCGAAGTGCCGGGCAGCGATCCTGTACGAACAGCAGCGCATCCTGGCCCTGCGGGCGGCGAGGGCCGACCAGATCCGGATGATGACGAACGGCCTCGGCTGGAAGAAGCCGAACTTGCTGCCCCTGGTCGACATGACCGGCTGCGACGACGCGTGCAAGGCCGAAGTCCTGCGCCTGAGCATCGCCGACAACAAGACGACCGGCGGCGGGAACCGGTATCTCTTCGAGTGCGGCGGAGAGGGCTGCTATCTGCTCGACAAGATCGCCTACGAGCTCTTCGTCCCCAACAAGGGGATGGGAAAGTTCCAGAAGGAGACGCAGAGCTTCCTTCTGGGAGCCGGGTATCAGATGGTCGCGAATGTGGCCGCGGGCCCGGGCGCGTGCGCACCCAATGGGGACATGGTCGTCTGCCAGACGGACATCCCGATCTACGGACGAGGTGGGACGACGATCGGCCACACGTATGTGACCGGCAAGGAAGACTGGATGAGCGACAAGGACAAGATGGACCACGAGCGAGTGCACCACCAGCAGTGGGACAGGGAGGGCATCGCCATGATCTGGCGCTACTTCGGCGAGGGCCTGAATCCATGTACCAATCAGTACGAGATCGATGCCGATCTGGGGAAGGGGGACTATCCGTGCGGCACTCCCTGAAGCGACCGCTCAGGCCAGGCGTGGTCCTCGCCGCTCTGGTGGCGATCTCGTTCGCTCTGACGGGCTGCGCGCTCACCGGACCGGCTCCTCGGCAGGTCGACTTCGGCTTCCGTCTGGACTCCGCCGGTGATGTGGTGGTGGCCTACCCGCTGTGCGCTGCGCACGAGGTGGTCGGCGCGAGCGTCTACGTGCGCGCTACGGGCAAGGGCGAGGACGGCGATGGCTTCACGACCTTGTGGAGCGGCAGCGAGCCGACGGGGGAGGAGGCGAAGCGCGGCGTCTTCACCGTGGGAACGAACACCAGCTTCGGTCAGGAGCCCCGCCCCGTGAGGTCGCCGTTGCCGGACGGCTACTACGTCTCGGTGACGGAGCGCGTCGCCGGCAAGGAGAAGGACGGCCAGGATCACTGGGTCACTCCGTCGAGTTTGAAGAACAGGTCCCTGGCCCCGAACGAGTACTTGACCGACAAGGGCAAGATCCTGACGCGGGATGAGATCAACGCTCAGGCGCATTGCCCGAAGTGACCTCCGTGATGAAGGTGCGGGTTCGCGGGCGCAAGCGGTTGAGTGGCGAGTCTGGCGCTTTGTCGACATGGGAACTGGTGCTGCGGGAGCTGTAGTTCCGCGTTTACGTCACAGTTGCATCGCCGCATGAGGGGTAACTGGTGATCTTTCGGGCATTGCGCGCGCAACGACCTTGACTGGCCATCGGAAACTCGGAAGGGTGGCAAACGGCATGCGTGTAACTGGGGCGCGTGTGAACGGGGGCAGGTCCGGTGAGGTTCGGCCGTGCCCCGGGTCCGTGCCCCGAGCGCAGCTCTACAGACGAGATGAGCTACTGGGGGTAGCAGCCAGATGACGAAGAAGACGCGGGTTCGTGTCGCGCGGATAGCGGCCAGCGCCGTGATCGCCGCCGGAGCCTCGCTGACCGCGGCCGGTGCCGCGCAGGCCGTGGGTGTGAGCATCGGCTTCAGCACCCAGGGCAGCGGCGACGACTGCGAGATCGACCCGACCCTCTGCGAGACCGGTGGTCAGACCGGTGGCCAGACCGGTGGTTCCGAGACTGGCGGTTCGCAGACCGGTGGTTCTGAGACCGGTGGGTCCCAGACTGGCGGTTCTGAGACCGGTGGTTCGCAGACCGGTGGTTCCGAGACCGGTGGTTCGCAGACTGGCGGTTCTGAGACCGGTGGGTCCCAGACCGGTGGTTCCGAGACCGGTGGTTCGCAGACTGGTGGTTCTGAGACCGGTGGGTCCCAGACCGGCGGTTCCGAGACCGGCGGGTCCCAGACTGGTGGTTCGCAGACCGGTGGTTCTGAGACCGGTGGGTCCCAGACCGGCGGTTCGCAGACCGGTGGTTCCGAGACCGGTGGTTCTGAGACCGGTGGGTCCCAGACTGGTGGTTCGCAGACCACGGGCGGCAGTGGCACGTCCGGCAGCTCCGGCAGCTCCGGCACGTCCGGGAGCTCCGGCACGTCCGGCTCCACGGGTGGCTCCTCCACCACCGGCGGCTCCTCCGCCACCGGTGGTAGCGGCACCTCCGGCTCCACGGGTGGTTCCTCCACCTCGGGTGGCTCCTCCACCAGCGGTGGGTCCTCCACCGACGGCGGCACCGGCACCTGCACCGTCGATCTCGATGGTGCCGAGTGCGTGGACAACGGGAGCAACGACAACGGCACCAACAACGCCGGCTCGCAGCCTGTCGAGCAGGGTGCGGCCAAGGAGGAGCTGGCGGAGACCGGTGCTGCCGAGACCTCGTTCCTGGTCATCGGGGCCGCGACCATGATCGCCGGTGGCATCGGGTTCCGTATGCTGCCGCGTCTCGTGGGTGGCGGGCGCACCGTCGCCTGAGGTAGGTGAGTGAAAGGGGAGGGTCGGGGTGTGTGGACAACGCCCCGGCCCTCTCTCGCGTTCTACGCGCCCCGCAGTGCCGCCAGCAGGGCCAGGGTCGCCGCCAGGGCGAGGATCAGGGTCAGGAGCATCGCCGGGGTCAGGCCGCCGGGCTGGGGCAGGCGCTCGCGGTTCGCGCGGCAGACGGGGCAGCGGCCCTCCGCGACGGGGGCCGCGCAGTTGGCGCACACCAGTCGGTCATAGGTCATGCGCTCTCCTCCTCCCGCGCGGGGATCCTCGCGATCCTCACGGGCCTGGTGGTCCTTACGATCCTTCGACCCCTTGCCTTATGGAGAACGGTCCGGGCCCTCCGGGCGTTCCCCTACCACTGTGCCAGCTCCGGCGGTTTTCGGCGCGCCCCGGGGGAACGCGTACCGAAGGGCGAAAAGGATAAAGCACACAAGTCCGGACCGCGACTGCGCGGGCCATCCCCGTTCGCGTATGGTCACGCACACCTACTCCCGGCCGACCGTGGTGCATCCGTGATTCGATTCGACAACGTCTCCAAGTCCTATCCGAAGCAGAACCGCCCCGCGCTCCGGGATGTATCCCTGGAGATCGAGAAGGGGGAGTTCGTCTTCCTCGTCGGTTCCTCCGGCTCCGGAAAGTCGACCTTTCTTCGGCTGATCCTGCGCGAGGAGCGCACCAGCCAAGGTCAGGTGCACGTCCTGGGCAAGGACCTCGCCCGGCTGTCCAACTGGAAGGTGCCGCACATGCGCCGCCAGCTGGGGACGGTCTTCCAGGATTTCCGGCTGCTGCCGAACAAGACCGTCGCCGAGAACGTGGCCTTCGCCCAGGAGGTCATCGGCAAGCCGCGCGGCGAGATCCGCAAGGCCGTCCCCCAGGTGCTCGACCTGGTCGGCCTCGGCGGCAAGGAGGACCGTATGCCGGGCGAGCTGTCCGGCGGTGAGCAGCAGCGCGTCGCCATCGCGCGGGCCTTCGTCAACCGGCCGATGCTGCTGATCGCCGACGAGCCCACCGGCAACCTCGACCCGCAGACCTCCGTCGGCATCATGAAGCTGCTCGACCGGATCAACAGGACAGGGACCACCGTCGTCATGGCGACCCACGACCAGAACATCGTCGACCAGATGCGCAAGCGCGTCATCGAGCTCGAAAAGGGCCGTCTCGTCCGCGACCAGGCGCGCGGCGTCTACGGATATCAGCACTGAGCCGGTAGGGGATACAGACAGATGCGCGCTCAGTTCGTGTTGTCCGAGATCATGGTCGGTCTTCGGCGCAACCTCACGATGACCTTCGCCGTCGTCGTGTCCGTGGCCCTCTCGCTCGCCCTCTTCGGCGGTGCGCTGCTCATGCGCGAGCAGGTCAGCACGATGAAGGACTACTGGTACGACAAGGTCAACGTCTCCATCTTCCTCTGCAACAAGAGCGACGGGGCCACCTCGCCCAAGTGCGCCAAGGGCGCGGTCACCGCGCAGCAGAAGGAGCAGATCGAGGCCGATCTGAAGAAGATGGACATCGTGGAGACGGTCCACCGCGAGTCCGCCGACGAGGCCTTCAAGCACTACAAGGAGCAGTACGGCGACACGGCCATCGCCTCGGTCGTCACGCCGGACCAGATGCAGGAGTCCTTCCGGGTCAAGCTGAAGGACCCGGAGAAGTACAAGGTCGTCGCGACCGCCTTCGCCGGGCGGGACGGCGTCGAGTCCGTCCAGGACCAGCGGGGCATCCTCCAGAATCTGTTCGACCTCATGAACGGCATGAACGTCGTCGCGCTGTACGTGATGGCGCTGATGCTGGTCATCGCCTTGATCCTGATCGTCAACACGGTGCGCGTCTCCGCCTTCAGCCGGCGGCGTGAGACCGGCATCATGCGGCTGGTCGGCGCGACCAACTTCTACATCCAGATGCCGTTCATCATGGAGGCCGCCTTCGCCGGTCTCCTGGGCGGCGCCGTCGCCTCGGTGATGCTGCTGGTCGGGCGCTACTTCCTGATCGACCACGGTCTCGCGCTCGCCGACAAGATGCAGCTCGTCGAGTTCATCGGATGGGACGCGGTGCTGTCCAAGCTGCCGCTCGTCATCGCCGTGGGGCTGCTGATGCCCGCCCTTGCCGCGTTCATCGCGTTGCGCAAGTACCTGAAGGTGTGACAGTCCACTCGGGGTGAGCTCATGGCGTCGTCCGGTCAACAGCCGTACGGCGCCATTCGCTTGTCCTAGAGTGGGCGGCATGCGTGCCGGTGCCGGCCCCGAGTTCTGTCGACGGCCCCGCGGAGTCCTCCGTGGGGCCGTTCTGACGTTGGTCTTCGCCGGAGTGCTCGGCACGGCCGCCGCCACCGGGTCGCTGCCGAGGCGCGAGCAGACGCGCGAGCCCGCGCCCGCGGCGACCGGGGCGACGGTCGACCGGGCGCCCGTCGACCGGGCGGCACTCGCCCGCGCCGCCGCCGAGGCCGTCGCCGACGGGAAGTCCGGCAAGAAGGCCGCCGAGGAGTTCGTCAGCCGCAGCGGCGACCGCTGGGGCGCGGTGTACGACAAGCACGAGTACGCCGAGTTCGAGCAGGCCCTCGGCGGCGCCTACACCGGCGTCGGGCTCTCCGCCCGCAAGGCCGCGCGGGACCGGGTCGAGATCAGCCGGGTGCAGGGCGGCGGGCCCGCCGCGCTGGCCGGTCTGCGGCCCGGCGACCGGCTCACCGCCGTCGACGGGCGCCCGGTCGCCGGTCTGTCCGTCTCCGAGGTCGTCTCGCTGCTGCGCGGCGAGGGCGTCTCCGGCTCCGCCGTCGCCCTCGGCGTCGAGCGCGGCCGGGCCTCCTGGACGCAGACCCTGCGCCGCGCCCGGCTCACCACCGACCCCGTCACCGTCCGCCGGCTCGACGACGGCACCGTACTGATCAGGGTGGCCGCCTTCACCAAGGGCACGGGGGAGCGGGTCCGGGCCGCCGTGCGCTCCGCGCCGCCCGGCGCCGGGGTCCTGCTCGATCTGCGCGGCAACGCGGGCGGGCTGCTCGCCGAGGCCGCCGTCGCCGCCTCCGCCTTCCTCGACGGCGGGCTGGTCGCCACGTACGACGTGGACGGCGAGCAGCGCGCGGTGTACGCGGAGGGCGGCGGCGACACCGTACGGCCGCTGGTGGCGCTCATCGACGGCGGCACGATGAGCGCGGCCGAGCTGCTGACCGGGGCGCTCCAGGACCGCGGGCGGGCCGTCACGGTCGGCTCCCGCACCTTCGGCAAGGGGTCGGTGCAGATGCCGAGCGCGCTGCCGGACGGCTCCGTCGCCGAGCTCACCGTCGGCCACTACCGCACGCCCGCCGGGCACGCGGTGGACGGCCGGGGCATCACCCCGGACCTCGCGGCCGGCGACCGGGCCGAGGAGCGGGCCCGTACGGTATTGAGTGGCCTCGGAGGGGCCTCGTAGTGCGAAAATGAGCGCACTATGGCTAAGGGACTCGTGAACGTGCAGGGCAAGCCTGCGAAGAAGAACCAGGACAAGGGGCCGGAGCGCAAGCTCATCGCGCAGAACAAGAAGGCGCGGCACGACTACCACATCCTCGACACGTACGAGTGCGGTGTGGTGCTCATGGGCACCGAGGTGAAGTCGCTCCGGATGGGCAGGGCGTCGCTCGTCGACGGCTTCGTCCAGATCGAGGGCCACGAGGCCTGGCTGTACAACATCCATGTGCCCGAGTACATGCAGGGCAGCTGGACCAACCACTCGGCGAAGCGGAAGCGCAAGCTGCTGATGCACCGGGAGGAGATCGACAAGCTGGAGCAGAAGGCGTCCGAGACGGGTCACACGATCGTGCCCCTCGCGCTGTACTTCCTGGGCAGCCGGGTGAAGTGCGAGATCGCGCTCGCCAAGGGCAAGAAGGAGTACGACAAGCGGCAGACCCTGCGAGAGAAGCAGGACACCCGCGAGACCAACCGGGCCGTCGCGGCGGCGAAGCGGCGTCAGCGGGGCGAGGGGTCCTAGCCGCCAGGGGTTAATACGCTGGCAACCGCGGCCCCCGGTCACGTACGATGGGGCCTGCACCCCGGAGAAGGTGCGACTTTTGAAAAATCAACATGGGGATGATCGGTTTCGACAGCGGATGTCGAGGCAGGGGAAGCGTGTCGAGGAAGCGGCAATGATCTCGTAAACCATATGTCGCAACCAATAATCGCCAACTCCAAGAGCGATAACTCCCGCTTCGCCCTCGCTGCCTAATTTTAGGTAACGAGTAGAAGCCTCTGTGAGGAGCGTCAGCCCGGGGGTGGTCCCGACCCGGATCCTGGCGTCATTTAGGGATCTAAACCTCTAGCCCCGGTCGCGGGGGCCTGAGGGAAATCAAACAGTGACTGAGCCCGTTCCGGACTTGTCTGGGTGATCCGGAGGGCTGAGAAACTCGTACCAGACTGCGCACGGAGAAGCCCTGGTTCCGCACCGTTGGACGCGGGTTCGATTCCCGCCATCTCCACTTCATCCCATGTGGGCACAGGCCCGGTGGTCGTCACACGACCGCCGGGCCTTTGTCATGCCCTCATGCCCTCATGCCCTCATGCCCGCCTCATGCCCGCCCTCTTGTCGGCTTGGTCTGTACCTGTCACTCTGCGGTCGCCGCCCCCCCACGCCACGGCATCCCCGGAGGTACGTATGCGCCACGCCGCGCGGCACCGATCCCTCGCCGTCCTGCTCCTGCTGCTCGCCCTGCTCGTCCCCACGGGCGGCCCGTCCGCCACCGCCGCCGCGCCCGTCCAGGTCTACGGCGCCTGGCACTGCGGCGACGACTACTGCACCTGGTCCACCCCGCGTACGGTCGCCGAGTTCGACGCCAAGAACCACTGGCTGGTCGACCGCGGCGACGGGCGGCCCTCGGTCAACCTCGTCGTCCTCAGCTTCGTCGACCCGCTCAAGCTGCTGCACCGCACCACCGACGCGACGACCGTGAACGGGGTGCCGGCCGGCATGAGCCGGGAGATCGTCCAGTACTTCACCTCGCACGGGATCCGCGTGATGCTCTCCATCGGCGGCATCACGTACACCGACGCCTGGGACGCGGCCCTCGCCGAGGACGCCGGGCAGCTCGGCCGGAACGCCGCCGCGGTCGCCGCCGACCTCGGCGTCGGCATCGAGATCGACTACGAGCAGAACACCGGTCCGAACCTGGCCGGGCTCCAGAACTTCATCGACGCCTACCGCTCCCTCCACCCGTACGACGCCTCCGGCGCGGACCCGGCCGCCCGCCTCACCCTCGACACGGCCGCGGGCGACCGGTGGCTGATCGACCTCAACCGCAAGGCCACCGCCGACTGGCTGCGCACCGACCGGCCGGTGCTCGACTACGCCAACGCGATGGTGACGGCCCGCCCCGCCTCGGCGAGCACCCACACCGCCAACTGGCAGGAGCACCTCGACGGCAAGTCCCAGTTCTCCCCGCCGGTCGCGCCCCTCGCGCCCGCCAAGTTCACGGCCGGGCTCTACCTCGCGTACGGGCGCAGCCCCCTGCCCGAGTGCACCGACTTCGCGAACTCGCTCCAGAAGGCGACGGGGGACTGGGTCAGGAACGCCGCGCCGAACGGGGCCGGGACGACCGCCGGGCTGCTCGGCTACATGTTCTGGGCCACCGAGAAGCCCTCGACGCGCGGTCTGGGCACCCAGGAGCCCGACGGCTGCGAGGGCGGCGCCGGGGCGGGCGCCACGGCCTTCGGCGTGCCGGTGCCGATGGGGCCGCTGCGGCAGAGCTGACGCGGGCTCGACGCGCCACGCGCCTGGCTGCCGGAGGGGGACGTGCCGGGGGCGCTCACAGCGCCCCCGCGCTCCGGGTGAGAGCAAGGTTCCGTCCCCGTCACCTCCCGCCACCGCCCTGAAACGCGGCCTTCCTACCGTCGCCGGAAAGGGACACGACACCGTGGAGGTACGACATGGGCGGCCGGTGGATCGAACGGTGGGAGCCGGAGGACGAGACCTTCTGGCGCGAGGGCGGCGAGCGGACCGCCCGCAGGAACCTGTGGTTCTCCGTGCTCGCCGAGCACATCGGCTTCTCGGTGTGGAGCCTGTGGTCCGTGATGGTCCTCTTCATGGGCCCGGGCTACGGCGTCGACCCGGCCGGCAAGTTCTTCCTGATCGCGACCGCCACCCTGGTCGGCGCGTTCGTCCGCATCCCGTACACCTTCGCCGTCGCCCGCTTCGGCGGCCGCAACTGGACCGTGGTCAGCGCCCTGTTGCTGCTGCTGCCGACGGGGCTCGCCTACGCGGTGATGGAGCCGGGCACCTCGTACGGCACCTTCCTGCTGGTCGCCGCGCTCACCGGCGTCGGCGGCGGCAACTTCGCCTCCTCCATGACCAACATCAACGCCTTCTTCCCGCTGCGGAAGAAGGGCTGGGCGCTCGGCCTCAACGCGGGCGGCGGCAACATCGGCGTCCCCGTCGTCCAGCTCGTCGGACTCCTCGTCATCGGCACCGCCGGCGCCCTGCACCCGCGGCTCGTCCTGGGCGTCTACCTGCCGCTGATCGTCCTCGCCGCCCTGTGCGCCGCCCTCTTCATGGACAACCTCGCCCCCGTCCGCGACGACACCGGCGCCGTGCGGGAGGCCGTGCGGGACCGGCACACCTGGATCATGGCCTTCCTGTACGTGGGGACCTTCGGCTCCTTCATCGGCTACGGCTTCGCCTTCGGCCTGGTCCTCCAGACCCAGTTCGGGCGTACCCCGCTCCAGGCCGCCTCGCTCACCTTCATCGGCCCGCTGCTCGGCTCGCTGGTCCGGCCCCTCGGCGGCGCGCTCGCCGACCGGCACGGCGGCGCCCGCATCACCCTCGCCACCTTCGCCGCGATGGCCGCCGCCACCGGGGTCGTGATCTACGCGTCCCTCATCGGGTCGCTGACCGTGTTCCTCGTCGGCTTCATCGGGCTCTTCGCGCTCAGCGGGCTCGGCAACGGCTCCACGTACAAGATGGTCCCGGCGATCTTCCTCGCCCAGGCGCACCGCGAAGGCCTCCCGGGGGAGGCCGCCGAGGCGTACGGGCGGCGCGTCTCGGGGGCGTCCATGGGGCTCATCGGGGCGGTCGGCGCGCTCGGCGGGCTCGGCATCAACCTGGCCTTCCGGCAGTCCTTCCTGACCGTCGGCTCCGGCACCGGGGCCTTCGTCGCCTTCCTCGTCTTCTACGCCGCGTGCATGGCGGTGACCTGGGCGGTATACCTTCGCCGCCCGGCCGGCACGGCCCCCGTGCCCGACACCGCCCAGAGCGTCGCACCGCGGCCGGAGGCCCGCGTCGGATACGCCGAGGTGTGAGTCACAGTGCGCCCGCACGGCCGTAACGACCAGGAAATACCGGCGAACCGAGACCGACACGCGACCCCGGCAGTCTCGGGCGCCATGGACGAGCAAGAGCGCGGCACGCAGGAGCGGGGGCCCCTCGCCGGGTTCACCGTCGGGGTCACGGCGGCGCGGCGCGCGGACGAGCTGATCGCGCTGCTGCGCCGTCGCGGCGCGGCCGTCGTCCACGGTCCCGCGCTGCGGATCGTGCCGCTCGCCGACGACACCGAACTCCTCGCCGCGACCGAGGAGCTCATCGCCCACCCGCCGGACGTCGTCGTCGCCACCACGGCCATCGGCTTCCGCGGCTGGGTCGAGGCGGCCGACGGCTGGGGCTGCGGCGAGCGGCTCCTCGAACGGCTCGGCGGGGTCGAACTCCTGGCCCGCGGCCCCAAGGTGAAGGGCGCGGTCCGGGCGGCCGGGCTCACCGAGTCCTGGTCGCCGTCCTCCGAGTCGATGGCCGAGGTCCTCGACCGGCTGCTCGCCGAGGGCGTCGCCGGGCGCCGGATCGCGCTCCAGCTGCACGGGGAGCCGCTGCCCGGCTTCGTGGAGGCCCTTGAGCAGGGCGGCGCGGAGGTCGTCGTGGTGCCCGTCTACCGGTGGATGCCGCCCGAGGACACCGGGCCGCTCGACCGGCTCCTGGACGCCGTCGTCGCCCGCGCCCTGGACGCCGTGACCTTCACCAGCGCCCCCGCCGCCGCCTCGCTGCTGCGCCGGGCGGAGGAGCGGGGGGTCCTCGACGAGCTGGTCGCGGCGCTGCGGCACGAGGTGCTGGCGGTCTGCGTGGGGCCGGTGACGGCGCTGCCGCTCCAGGCGCTCGCCATCGACACGTACCAGCCCGAACGCTTCCGGCTCGGCCCGCTGGTGGGGCTGCTCTGCCGCGAGCTGCCCGCCCGGGCCCGGGTGCTGCCGGTGGCCGGGCGGCGGATCGAGATCCGGGGGCACGCGGTCCTCGTCGACGGCGCCCTGCGGCCGGTCCCGCCGGCCGGGATGGCGCTGCTGGCCCTGCTCGCCCGTCGGCCCGGCTGGGTCGTCGGCCGGCCGGAGCTGCTGCGGGCGCTGCCGGGCGCGGGACGTGACGAGCACGCCGTGGAGACGGCGATGGCCCGGCTGCGGACGGCCCTCGGCGCGCCGAAGCTGATCCACACGGTGGTCAAGCGGGGGTACCGGCTGGCGCTCGACCCGGTGGCGGACACGAAGTACGAGGGGTAGCAGGGGGAGGGGCCGCCCCTACGCGCGGCCGCGTTACGGCGCCGCCCTGAGCATCGGGGTGCGCTCGTGGTCCTTCCGGCGGCCGGGGCGGAAGAGCATGATGATCAGCCGGGCGCCCGGGGCGGTGAGCGGCTGGGCGGCGCAGATCGTGACGTGGCCGGGGCCGTGCAGGGCGTGGTGGAGCGGGCGCTCGTCGCCGTCGGGGTGGATGTGCGCCCCGCCCGCCTCCCACAGCGGGCCGAGCTCGGGGTCGGCGCGGACCTCCGCCTCGATCCGGCGCAGCGTCCCGTCCTCCCGGCGGGCGGCGAGCGCGGCCCGCAGCTGGGGCAGGATCAGCGGCGCCCACACGGTCCGCCAGTCGACCAGGGTGGTGTCGCGGGCCGACCGGTCCAGGAGCATCCAGCGCATGGTGTTGGCGGGGGCCCGGCCGTCCGGGTACATCTCGGCGAAGCGGCGGTTGTGGGCCAGCAGATTCCAGGACGCGTCGGTGATGTACGCCATGTGGGCGATGCCGTCCACGGCCTCCTGCCACACGCCGGGCACCTCAAGGCCCGAGGACGGGTGCAGCGGGCCCGGCGGGTCGCCGATGCCCGCGTACCGGCAGAGCGAGACCCACTCCTGCTCGTTGAGGCCGAAGAGCCGGGCGACCTGCCGCAGGTAGTCGGCGGGCGGATGGAGGTAGCGGCCGGTCTCCAGGCGGTTGTACGTGTCGACCGCGCGGCAGGTCAGCTCGTCGACCTGCTGCTGGGAGAGGCCCCGGGCGCGCCGGCCGCGGCCGGTGGGCCGGGACAGGCCGTGGGCCTCGGGCGCGATCAGCTCGCGGCGCTCGCGGAGGAGGGCCCGCAGCCCTGTCCTGTTCACGCGCGCCCCCTTCGTCCCATGGCTTTCGGGCCCCTGCGTCAATTCCTAGGAAAAATGGTCCGTAGATAATAAACAGTTGAACGTTGATGCTGTGGGGGCGTCCGTCTGACCTGCGAGGACGCCCTCGGACCACCGGACGGCGCTTCCCCCGCGCCGCTCCGGTTCCGGCCGGCCCGGGCGGCTCCCCCGTACGCCCGGGCCGGCCCCCTTCGTCTCCGGGACGTCAGGCCTGACACACGGCCTCAGGTGGCGTACGCTCGACGGCTGCCCAGTGCACGTCAGAAGGGGGCCCCGGTGGCCGCGCAGGAAGCCGTCGACACGGTCGGAGACCGTGAGATCGGTGTCGAACAGGAACATCTGGATCAGGTCTACCGCCGCCTCGAGGAGAAGATCCACGAGGCCGAGTTCCTGATGAACGACGCCGCCCAGCGGGGCCAGGTCGGCACGCCCGGCGCCCTCGCCGAGCGGGACGCCCAGGTGTTCCGGGCCGGCATCCATCTCAACCGGCTCAACAACGAGTTCGAGGACTTCCTCTTCGGCCGGATCGACCTCCTCTTCGGCAAGGACGGGAAGAAGGGCCCCGACGGCGCCTACACCTCCGTCGAGCCCGCCGAGGACGCCGTACGGACCGAGGGCGGCCGGCAGGTCGCCGACATCGGCGAGACCCTCCACATCGGCCGGATCGGCGTCCTCGACGCCGACTACTCGCCGCTCGTCATCGACTGGCGGGCGCCCGCCGCGGCCCCGTTCTACCGGTCGACCCCGGTGGACCCGGGCCGGGTGGTACGCCGCCGGGTGATCCGCTCCAAGGGGCGCAGGGTGCTCGGCGTCGAGGACGACCTCATGCGCCCCGAGCTGACCGCCACCCTCGACGGCCGGGCGCTCCCGGTCATCGGCGACGGCGCGCTCATGGCCGCGCTCGGGCAGGCCCGCAGCCACACCATGCGGGACATCGTCGCCTCCATCCAGGCCGAGCAGGACCTGGTCATCCGCGCCCCCGCCGCCTCCGTCACGTACGTCGAGGGCGGCCCCGGCACCGGCAAGACCGCCGTGGCCCTGCACCGCGCCGCCTACCTGCTCTACCAGGACCGGCGCCGCTACTCCGGCGGCATCCTGATCGTCTCGCCGACCCCGCTGCTCGTCTCGTACACCGAGGGCGTGCTGCCCTCGCTGGGCGAGGAGGGGCAGGTCGCGATCCGCGCGCTCGGCGGCCTGGTCGACGGCGTCGAGGCCGAGGCCTACGACGAGCCCGCCGTCGCCCGGGTCAAGGGCTCCTCCCGGATGCTCGCCGTGCTGCGCAAGGCCGCGCGCGGGGCCCTGGAGACGCCGCCGCCCCGGGCGCAGCTCGCCCTGGGCGACGAGGAGGAGGCCGGGAACGCGCCCGCCGCCACCGGCACGCCCACCCTGCTGCGGGTCGTCGCCTTCGGGCGGCGTCTGGAGCTCGGCGCCGAGGACCTCAAGCGCATCCGCCACAACGTCCTCGGCGGCACCGCCCCCGTCAACCTGCTGCGCCCCCGTGCCCGCCGGCTGCTGCTCGACGCGCTGTACTCCAGGTCCGGCGCCGCCGGACGGCACAGCGACCCCGAGCTCGCCGCCGAGCTGCGCTCCTCCTTCGACGAGGACGTGTCGACGGAGGACTCCTTCCTCGCCTTCCTCGACGCCTGGTGGCCCGAGCTCACCCCGCGCGGGGTCCTCGACGCCATGGGCGACGAGAAGCGGCTCGGCCGCTGGGCCCGCCGGGTGCTCAACCCGGGCGAGGTCCGCCGGCTCGCCCGCTCGCTGCGCCGCCCCGGCCTCTCGGTGCACGACGTCGCCCTCCTCGACGAGCTGGCCACGCTCCTCGGGACGCCGGTCCGGCCGCGCCGGAAGCGGGAGTACGACCCGCTGGACCAGCTCACCGGTCTGGAGGAGCTGATGCCCGTACGGGAGGAGACCCAGTGGGAGCGGGCCGAGCGGCTCGCGGCCGAGCGGACCGAGTACGCGCACGTCATCGTCGACGAGGCGCAGGACCTCACGCCCATGCAGTGGCGGATGGTCGGCCGCCGCGGCCGGCACGCCACCTGGACCGTCGTCGGCGACCCCGCCCAGTCCTCCTGGTCCGACCCGGACGAGGCGGCCGCGGCGCGCGACGAGGCGCTCGGCAGCCGGCCGCGGCGCCGCTTCGAGCTCACCGTGAACTACCGCAACCCGGCGGAGATCGCCGACCTCGCGGCCAAGGTGCTCGCGCTCGCGATGCCCGGCAAGGAGTCCCCGCGCGCGGTGCGCTCCACGGGCGTCGAGCCCCGCTTCGTACCGGTCACGGAGAAGGGCGGAATGGCCGAAACCGTACGGTCGGAGGCCGAGCGACTCCTCGCACAGGTGGACGGAACGGTCGGCGTGGTCGTCGCGATGAACCGCCGCGCGGAGGCCGCCCGCTGGCTCGCCGGGCTCGGCGACCGGGTGGTGGCGCTCGGCTCCCTGGAGGCGAAGGGTCTGGAGTACGACGCCACGGTGGTGGTCTCGCCCGCGGAGATCGCGGACGAGTCCCCGGCCGGCCTGCGGGTGCTCTATGTGGCGCTCACCCGCTCCACGCAGGCGCTCACGGTGGTCTCGGGCGACCGTGACCTGCCGGACGCGGACGGGGTGCCGGACCTGTTGCGGGACTGATCGAGCGATCGGATCCGGTCAACTCGCGCCGCAGGAATCACTTGCCAGAGTGGTTTGTTAGCCTTGTCGTGACACCGGCTCGATCCAAGCCCCCGGGCCCAACCTTCGTCCCTCAGAGGGACCACTTGCCGCGAGGCGAGCATGGCGGGTCGGTGTCGCTTACTTGTGGAGGCCCTCGTCACCTTCGGGTGACGGGGGCCTCTTCCGTTTCCCCGGCCATCTCTCGTATGGTGGAAACTACTTTCCGAAAACGAAACGACCGTATTACCTGCTACCCGCAGGTAGGTGCGACGATCGGAGGGCGCCGCACGGGCAACCAGCCGGGGCGGCGTAGCAACGAAGCCAGGGAAAGCAGAGGAACACGGACATGGCAACGGCGCCCAGCGTCTCGTACTCGATGACGGTCCGGCTCGAGGTGCCCGCGAGCGGCACCGCGGTCTCCCAGCTCACCACGGCCGTCGAGACCCACGGCGGCTCCGTCACGGGCCTCGACGTGACCGCTTCCGGCCACGAGAAGCTGCGGATCGACGTCACCATCGCCGCGACCTCCACCGCGCACGCCGACGAGATCGTCGCCCAGCTGCGCGGCATCGAGGGCGTCGTGCTCGGCAAGGTCTCCGACCGTACGTTCCTGATGCACCTCGGCGGCAAGATCGAGATGGCGTCCAAGCACCCCATCCGCAACCGTGACGACCTCTCGATGATCTACACCCCGGGCGTCGCCCGCGTGTGCATGGCCATCGCCGAGAACCCCGAGGACGCCCGCCGCCTCACCATCAAGCGCAACTCCGTCGCAGTCGTGACGGACGGTTCCGCCGTCCTCGGACTGGGCAACATCGGCCCCAAGGCCGCCCTGCCGGTCATGGAGGGCAAGGCGGCGCTCTTCAAGCGCTTCGCCGGCATCGACGCGTGGCCGATCTGCCTGGACACCCAGGACCCCGACGCCATCGTCGAGGTCGTCAAGGCCATCGCCCCCGGCTTCGCGGGCATCAACCTGGAGGACATCTCGGCGCCCCGCTGCTTCGAGATCGAGGCCCGGCTGCGCGAGGCCCTGGACATCCCGGTCTTCCACGACGACCAGCACGGCACCGCGATCGTCGTGCTCGCCTCGCTGACCAACGCGCTGCGCGTGGTCGGCAAGGGCATCGGCGACGTACGGGTCGTCATGTCCGGTGCGGGCGCGGCCGGTACGGCCATCCTGAAGCTGCTCCTCGCGGCCGGCGTGAAGCACGCGGTCGTCGCCGACATCCACGGCGTCGTGCACGCGGACCGCGAGGACCTGGTGGCCGCCGAGCCCGACTCGCCGCTGCGCTGGATCGCCGACAACACCAACCCGGAGGGCGTCACCGGCACCCTCAAGGAGGCCGTGGTCGGCGCGGACGTCTTCATCGGCGTCTCGGCCCCCAACGTGCTGGGCGCGGAGGACGTGGCCGCCATGGCGGAGGGCGCGATCGTGTTCGCGCTCGCGAACCCGGACCCCGAGGTGGACCCGGCCATCGCCCGTCAGACGGCCGCCGTCGTCGCCACCGGCCGCTCGGACTTCCCCAACCAGATCAACAACGTGCTGGTCTTCCCGGGCGTCTTCCGCGGTCTCCTGGACGCCCAGTCCCGGACGGTCAACACCGAGATGATGCTGGCCGCCGCCAGCGCCCTCGCGGACGTCGTCAGCGAGGACGAGCTGAACCCGAACTACATCATCCCGTCGGTCTTCAACGACAAGGTCGCCGGCGCCGTGGCCGGCGCGGTGCGCAACGCGGCGAAGGCGGCGGGCGCGGGCGCCTGAGCGCCGGGGAGGCGGCGGCTGCGTGTCGCGGTCGCCGCACCCCAAACCCGCCTTTAGGGTGGTAGTCCGGCTCCGCACGGTTCGCGCGGAGTCGACGCTACGTCACCACCAGGGAAGTCCGGCGTTCTTCGTGTGACCCATGAGGGTGCCGGAAGGGTGCCGGATTGGCGTTCCCGCCGCTGGTGGGGGCAGGATGCGTGTTTGGGCGCGAGGGTCTGTCAGCAGACCCGGGTCCGGGGACTGTCCGAGGGCCCTGGCAGCATCGGCTTCGATCTCACGCCTCACAGGCAAGAAAGACACGGGAGTAACAACATGAACCGCAGTGAGCTGGTGGCCGCCCTGGCCGACCGTGCCGAGGTGACCCGCAAGGACGCCGACGCCGTTCTGGCCGCGCTCGCCGAGACCGTCGGCGAGATCGTCGCCAAGGGTGACGAGAAGGTCACCATCCCCGGCTTCCTGACCTTCGAGCGCACCCACCGTGCCGCTCGCACCGCTCGTAACCCGCAGACCGGCGACCCGATCAACATCCCGGCCGGCTACAGCGTGAAGGTCTCCGCGGGCTCGAAGCTCAAGGAAGCCGCCAAGGGCAAGTAAGGCGAGCCGCCTCCGGGCAGCTTGGTCCCGGGCCGCTGAGGCGGCCTGGGACAGCGAAAAGGGCGGCCACCCTGTCAGGGGGTGGCCGCCCTCTCGTTTGCCCTTCAGAAGGCGTTGCAGGCGCTTACACGAGCGCGCTGCCCGGGAGCTCGACCTTGGCGCCGAGCTCGACCAGCTTCTCCATGAAGTTCTCGTAGCCGCGGTTGATCAGGTCGATGCCGTGCACCCGCGAGGTGCCCTGGGCGGCGAGCGCCGCGATCAGGTACGAGAAGCCGCCGCGCAGGTCGGGGATGACCAGGTCGGCGCCCTGCAGCTTGGTGGGGCCGCTGACGACCGCCGAGTGCAGGAAGTTGCGCTGCCCGAAGCGGCAGTCCGAGCCGCCCAGGCACTCGCGGTACAGCTGGATGTGAGCACCCATCTGGTTCAGCGCCGAGGTGAAGCCGAGCCGCGACTCGTACACCGTCTCGTGGACGATGGACAGGCCCGAGGCCTGGGTCAGGGCGACGACCAGCGGCTGCTGCCAGTCGGTCTGGAAGCCGGGGTGGACGTCCGTCTCCAGGGCGATGGCGTTGAGCGAGCCGCCGGGGTGCCAGAAGCGGATGCCCTCGTCGTCGATCTCGAAGGCGCCGCCGACCTTGCGGTACGTGTTGAGGAAGGTCATCATCGAGCGCTGCTGCGCGCCGCGCACGTAGATGTTGCCCTCGGTGGCCAGCGCGGCGGACGCCCAGGAGGCGGCCTCCAGGCGGTCCGAGAGCGCCTTGTGGTTGTAGCCGCCCAGCTTGTCGACACCGGTGATCCGGATGGTCCGGTCGGTGTCCATCGCGATGATCGCGCCCATCTTCTGCAGCACGCAGATGAGGTCCTCGATCTCCGGCTCGACCGCCGCGTTCGACAGCTCGGTGACGCCCTCGGCCAGCACGGCCGTCAGCAGCACCTGCTCGGTCGCGCCGACCGACGGGTACGGCAGCTCGATCTTGGTGCCGCGCAGCCGCTGCGGGGCCTCCAGGTACTGGCCGTCGGCCCGCTTCTCGATGGTCGCGCCGAACTTGCGCAGCACCTCGAAGTGGAAGTCGATCGGCCGGCCGCCGATGTCGCAGCCGCCCAGGCCCGGGATGAAGGCGTGGCCGAGGCGGTGCAGCAGCGGGCCGCAGAAGAGGATCGGGATCCGCGAGGAGCCGGCGTGCGCGTCGATGTCGGCCACGTTGGCGGACTCGACGTGCGTCGGGTCCATGATCAGCTCGCCCGGCTCCTCGCCGGGGCGGACCGTCACACCGTGCAGCTGGAGCAGTCCGCGGACGACGCGGACGTCACGGATGTCGGGCACGTTGCGCAGTCGGCTCGGCTCGCTGCCGAGCAGGGCGGCGACCATCGCCTTGGGCACGAGGTTCTTCGCGCCGCGGACGCGGATCTCGCCCTCCAGCGGGGTGCCGCCATGGACGAGCAGTACATCATGGCTGTCTGTGCCGGTCATGAATCTCGCGTTCCGGATCGTCGGTCGGGTGGCCAGAGAAAAGGGTAAGGGGCGAGGGGACCCCACTTGTGTGGTTGAGGGGGCCCCGCGAACGTAATGAATTCGGCACAACACCCTCCGTCCCCGTGATCTTGCGGAGCGTTACCGTCCGCTTGGTCCGGCGGCGGCCCGGACGGGCCTCCCGCGGGCCCGGCTGACCTGCGACGCGGCTCGCCTGCCCCGGATCGCCCCGGACAACCCCCGGGAACGCCGAAGATGCGGGATCATGTGTCGCATGACCGAGGTGTCCTCGCTCACAGGACGGCTGCTCGTGGCCACCCCCGCGCTGGCGGACCCGAACTTCGACCGCGCGGTGGTCCTGCTGCTCGACCACGACGACGAGGGCTCCCTCGGCGTGGTCCTCAACCGGCCGACCCCCGTGACGGTCGGCGACATCCTCGCGCCCTGGGCCGACCTGGCGGGCGAGCCGGGCGTCGTCTTCCAGGGCGGCCCGGTCTCCCTCGACGCGGCCCTCGGCATCGCGGTGATCCCCGGCGACGAGGGCCCGCTCGGCTGGCGGCGGGTGTTCGGGGCGATCGGCCTGGTCGACCTGGAGGCCCCGCCCGAGCTGCTCGGCCCCGCCATCGGCGCCCTGCGGATCTTCGCCGGGTACGCGGGCTGGGGCCCCGGCCAGCTGGAGTCCGAGCTCGGTGACGGTGCCTGGTACGTGGTGGAGTCCGAGCCGGGCGACGTCTCCTCGCCGCGCCCCGAGACCCTCTGGCGGCAGGTGCTGCGCCGGCAGCGCGGCGAGCTCGCCATGGTGGCGACGTATCCGGACGACCCGTCGCTGAACTGAGGGGCGATCCGGCACCGGGCTTTCAGTACCCTTGGGTCCCATGAGCACTCTCGAGCCCGATCGCGGGGCAGGTACGGGCACCCTCGTCGAGCCGACGCCGCAGTTGTCCCACGGCGACGGCGACCACGAGCGCTACGCGCACTACGTCCAGAAGGACAAGATCATGGCGAGTGCCCTCGACGGCACTCCCGTGGTGGCACTGTGCGGCAAGGTCTGGGTACCGGGGCGCGACCCCAAGAAGTACCCGGTCTGCCCGATGTGCAAGGAGATCTACGACTCCATGGGCTCCGGCGGGGACAAGGACAAGGACAAGGGCGGCAAGGGCAAGTAGTCCGGACCGCCGGCAGTCGGGGACGGCCCCCGGCGTGCGCACTTCGGTGCGCGCGCCGGGGGCCGTTCGCGTTGCGCAGGGTGCTTCGGCTGGTCACAGAGTGGTGGAGACCTCTTGTCGTGGTCTTCGGTCGGCCCCTAACCTCACGGCTGTTGTGCAGTGCGAAACGTCCGTTGCATATGTTGCAACGGCTGTGTGGAGGGGACCGCCGTGAAGACTCCTGCCCGAATCGCCGTACCCATCGCTCTCCTGACCCTGGCCGCCTGCGCCCCGCAGACCTCGGGCGGCGCGGCAGGCACCGACGACAAGAGCGGCACCCTGCGCGTCTGGCTCTTCCAGGAAGTCGCCAACAAGCCCAAGGAACAGGTCGTCGACCAGGCCGTCGCCGCCTTCGAGAAGCGCCACGAGGGCGCCAAGGTCGAGGTCGAGTACATCCCCGTCGAGACCCGCGCCCAGCGTGTCAAGGCCGCCTTCAACGACCCGAAGTCCGCGCCCGACCTCATCGAGTACGGCAACACCGACACCGCCGGATACGTCAAGGACGGCGGACTCGCCGACATCACCGCCGAGTTCGGCGCCTGGGACGAGGCCAAGGACACCGACCCCACCGCCAGGTCCTCCGTCACGGTCGGCGGCAAGGTCTACGGCGCCCCGCTCTTCGTCGGCGTCCGCGCGCTCTACTACCGCACCGACGTCTTCTCCGGGCTCGGCCTGAGCGCCCCCAAGACCCAGGACGAGCTCGTCGCCACCGCCAAGAAGATCCGCAAGGCCAGGCCCGAGCTCTACGGCATGGCCGTCGGCGGCGCCTACACCTACGGCGCCATGCCCTTCATCTGGGCCAACGGCGGCGAACTCGCCACCGGCACGGGCGCCCAGGGCGACCCGTACAAGTCCGCCGTCAACAGCGAAGCCGCCCGCAAGGGCATCGCCGCGTACGCCTCGCTCTTCGGCGACGACAACTGCCCGGCCGCCAAGTGCGCCCAGATGGGCGGCAACGCGACCGTCACCGCCTTCGCCTCCGGCAAGGCCGCCATGGCCGTCGGCGGCGACTTCAGCCACGCCGCCGTCGAGGCCGGCACCGTCAAGGGCAAGTACGCCGTCGTGCCGCTGCCCGGCACCACCCCCGGCTCCATCGCCCCCGCCTTCGCCGGCGGCAACAACATCGGCGTCCTCAAGAGCACCTCCCACCGCACCCTCGCCGTCGACCTCATGAAGTCGCTCACCGGCAAGGAGACCCAGGGCCGCCTCTTCGACGCCATGGGCTTCCTGCCCACGTACACCGACGTCCGGCAGCAGGCGGCGGCCAGGGAACCCTTCGTGAAGCCCTTCATCGACTCCCTCGGCGCCGGAGCCAAGTTCGTCCCCGCCTCGGCGGGCTGGGGCCAGATCGACGCCTCCCTCGTGCTCCCCACGATGTTCCAGGAGGTCGTCAGCGGCCGGAAGGACGTCAAGGCCGCCTCCGACGACGCCGCCAAGAAGATGGACGCGGCCTTCGCGGCGGCGGGCTGAGGCCGGGACACGCACGATGACCACGGCACCCCGCACCAAGGAAGCCGCGCCCGCGCCCGGTCGTAACGGTCCGCGGCTCCCCGGCCCCCGCCGCGCCGCGGACCCGCCCCGGCGGACCCCCCGCCGCCGGGGCGGCCCCGCCTGGACCCCCTGGCTCTATCTGCTCCCCGCACTCGTCGTCCTCGGCGGGCTGCTCGTCTACCCCATCTACCAGCTCGGCCTGATCTCCTTCCTGGAGTACACCCAGGCCCAGGTCAGCGGCGGCGAACCCACCACTTTCCAGGGCCTCGGCAACTACCAGGAGCTCTTCGCCGACCCCCAGTTCTGGCAGGTCCTGCTCGCCACCGTCCTGTTCGCCGCCGCCTGCGTGGTCGCCACCCTCGCCGTCGGCTGCGCCCTCGCGGTCCTGCTCACCCGGATCCGCGCGCTGCCCCGGCTCGCCCTGATGCTGGCCGCGCTCGGCGCCTGGGCCACCCCCGCCGTCACCGGCTCCACCGTCTGGGTCTTCCTCTTCGACCCCGACTACGGACCGGTCAACCGGCTCCTCGGCCTCGGCGACTTCTCCTGGACCTACGGGCGCTACAGCGCCTTCGCCCTCGTCCTGTTCGAGGTCGTCTGGTGCTCGTTCCCCTTCGTGATGGTCACGGTCTACGCCGGCATCAAGGCCATCCCGTCCGAGGTCCTGGAGGCCGCCGCCCTCGACGGCGCCTCGCAGTGGCGCGTCTGGCGCTCCGTCACGGCGCCGATGCTCCGGCCGATCCTCGTCGTCGTCACGATCCAGTCGATCATCTGGGACTTCAAGGTCTTCACCCAGATCTACGTGATGACGGGCGGCGGCGGCATCGCCGGGCAGAACCTCGTCCTCAACGTGTACGCGTACCAGAAGGCCTTCGCCTCCTCCCAGTACAGCCTGGGATCCGCCATCGGCGTGGTCATGCTGCTGATCCTGCTGACCGTGACCCTGGTGTACCTGCGCCTGCTGCGACGACAGGGGGAAGAACTGTGAGCTCCGCCGGATTCCGTATCCGTTTCCGTGGCGGCGTCCGTGCCGGGGTCCGTCGCCCCGGGCGGCTCGTGGCCGAGGGCGTGGCCCTGCTCGTCGCGGCCGTCGTGGCCTTCCCGCTGTACTGGATGGTCCTCTCCGCCTTCAAGCCGGCCGGGGAGATCCAGTCCACCGAACCCCGGCCGTGGACGCTCTCCCCGTCCCTGGACTCCTTCCGCCGGGTCTTCGAGCAGCAGGAGTTCGGGCGCTACTTCCTCAACTCGCTGATCGTCGCGGGCACGGTCGTGCTTGCCTCCGCCGTCATCGCCTTCCTCGCGGCGACCGCCGTCACCCGGTTCCGGTTCCGTTTCCGGACCACGCTGCTGATCATGTTCCTGGTCGCGCAGATGGTCCCGATCGAGGCGCTGACGATCCCGCTGTTCTTCCTCATGCGGGACTTCGGGCAGCTCAACACCCTGGGCTCGCTGATCCTCCCGCACATCGCCTTCTCGCTGCCGTTCGCGATCTGGATGCTCCGCGGCTTCGTCAAGGCCGTGCCGGAGGCGCTGGAGGAGCAGGCGATGATCGACGGCGCGAGCCGCACCCGCTTCCTGTGGCAGATCCTCTTCCCGCTGGTCTTCCCCGGGCTCGTGGCGACCAGCGTCTTCTCGTTCATCTCGACCTGGAACGACTTCCTCTTCGCCAAGTCGTTCCTCATCAGCGACACCTCGCAGTCGACCCTCCCGATGGCGCTGCTCGTCTTCTTCAAGCCCGACGAGAACGACTGGGGAGGAATCATGGCCGGGTCGACCGTGATGACGATCCCGGTGCTCGTCTTCTTCGTACTCGTACAGCGCCGCCTGGTCTCGGGCCTTGGCGGGGCGGTGAAGGACTAGGGAGTGACGTGATGACTTTCGAACTGGACCTGATCCCCGAACCGCTGCGGACCGAGCGCCGCGCCGAGGCGCCGGGGGACGCGGCCCTCGACGAGCGCACGCGCCTCGACGAGCGCACGACCGTGGACGCGGGGCCCGGCACGCACGACACCGCGCGGTGGCTGCGCGCGACGCTGGGCGCGGCCACCGGGCTGCCCCTCGCCGACGGCGCGGGACCGCACGCGATCCGGCTGCGGATCAGCGCGGACGTGGAGCGGGAGTACGGGCCCGAGGGGTATCGGCTGTCGATCGGTGGCTCCGGCGCGGCCTCCGCCGTCGTCATCGAAGGCGGTGGCCCCGCCGGGCTGTTCTGGGGAGCCCAGACCCTCCGCCAGCTCCTCGGTCCCGAGGCGCACCGGCGCGCCCGCGTGGCCCCCGCCGGGCACGAGTGGGCCCTGCCCGTGGTCACCGTCGCCGACGCCCCCCGCTTCCGCTGGCGCGGCCTCATGCTCGACGTGGCCCGCCACTTCATGCCCAAGGACGACGTGCTGCGGCAGCTGGACCTGATGGCCGCCCACAAGCTGAACGTCCTCCACCTCCACCTCACCGACGACCAGGGCTGGCGCATCGAGATCAAGCGCCACCCGAGGCTCACCGAGACCGGGTCCTGGCGGGCCCGGAGCAAGTGGGGGCACCGGGCGTCACCGCTGTGGAACGAGACCCCGCACGGCGGCTTCTACACCCAGGACGACATCCGCGAGATCGTCGCCTACGCCGCCGCCCGGCATATCTCGGTCGTCCCCGAGATCGACGTCCCGGGCCACTCGCAGGCCGCCATCGCCGCGTACCCGGAACTGGGCAACACCGACGTCATCGACACCACCACCCTCTCCGTCTGGGACACCTGGGGAGTCACTCCGAACGTACTCGCCCCCACTGACAACGTCCTGCGCTTCTACGAGGGCGTCTTCGAAGAGGTGCTCGACCTCTTCCCGGCCGAGGTCTCGCCCTTCGTGCACATCGGCGGCGACGAGTGCCCCAAGGAGCAGTGGAAGGCCTCGGCCGCCGCCCAGGCCCGGATCAAGGAGCTCGGCGTCGGCGACGAGGACGGCCTCCAGTCCTGGTTCGTCCGCCACTTCGACCGCTGGCTCGCCGACCGGGGCCGCCGCCTCATCGGCTGGGACGAGATCCTGGAGGGCGGCCTCGCCCCCGGCGCGGCCGTCTCGTCCTGGCGCGGCTACGCGGGCGGGATCACCGCCGCCGAGGCCGGCCACGACGTGGTGATGTGCCCCGAGCAGCAGGTGTACCTGGACCACCGTCAGGCGCCCGGCGAGGACGAGCCGATGCCCATCGGATACGTACGGACCCTGGCGGACGTCTACCGCTTCGAGCCCGTCCCGCCGGGCCTCGCGCCCGAGGCCGCCGCCCACATCCTGGGAACCCAGGCCAACGTGTGGACCGAGGTGATGGAGAACCGGGCCCGCGTCGACTACCAGACCTACCCGCGCCTCGCCGCCTTCGCCGAGGTCGCCTGGTCCCGGCTGCCCGCTCCCGAGGCGCGCGATCACGCCGACTTCGAGCGGCGGATGACCGCCCACTACCGGCGTCTGGACGCCCTCGGCGTGGACTACCGCCCGCCCGCCGGACCGCGCCCCTGGCAGCGCCGCCCCGGCATCCTGGGCCGTCCCATCGAGGGGGCACCCCCGAACGTGTGAGGCACCTATCGCCCCGACGTCACCCAAGAGCGGCAAAAGGGAAGTTACCGTCGCTCGGGAGGATCCCCGCACGTCCTGGACGGAACCGCCCTTCGCGGACCCTCGCGACGTACGGCCCGGAAGATGTGCCAGAGTTGCCACGTCCAGGCCGTGAGCACGTACGGTACGGCCACACAGGCGCGACAGCCGGGACGGTCGGGGATCACCGGGACACCGGGAAGGGGCAGCGGGTTGACCACGCACGCACCACAGACGGCACCACGGGCGGCGCGGTCCGTGACGCTGCCCGTCTCGCTGGACGAGGCCGTGGCGGCGCTCACGGCCATGCCGGCCGCCGTCCCCGTGGCCGGCGGCACCGACCTGATGGCCGCCGTCAACCGCGGCCGGCTGCGCCCCGCGGGCCTGGTCGGCCTCAGCCGGATCAACGAGATCCGCGGCTGGCAGTACCAGGACGGCCACGCCCTGCTCGGCGCCGGTCTCACCCACGCCCGGATGGGCCGCCCCGACTTCGCGGCCCTCATCCCCGCCCTGGCGGCCGCGTCGCGCGTCGCGGGCCCGCCCCAGATCCGTAACGCCGGCACGCTCGGCGGCAACATCGTGACCGCGGCGCCCACCGGCGACTCGCTGCCGGTGCTGGCCGCCCTGGAGGCCGAGCTGGTCGTCGTCGGCCCGCTCGGCAGCCGCGAGCTGCCGGTGAGCCACCTGCTGGCCGGCCGGGACCTGCTGGCCCCCGGCGAGCTGGTCGCCTTCGTGCGCGTACCGCTGCTGCACGCCCCCCAGGTCTTCCTCAAGGCCACCGGCCGCACCGGCCCGGCCCGCGCCACCGCCTCCGTCGCCGTCGTCCTCGACCCGGCGCGCCGCGGGGTGCGCTGCGCGGTCGGCGCCGTCGCGCCGATGCCGCTGCGGCCGCTGGAGGCCGAGCAGTGGATCGCCTCGCTGGTGGACTGGGACGGCGACCGGGGGGTGGCCCCGGAGGCGCTGGCGGCGTTCGGCGACTACGTGGCCGCCGCGTGCATCCCGGACCCGCAGGGCGGCGAGCAGTTGCCCCCGGCCGTACTGCATCTGCGGCGCACGGTCGCCGCGCTGGCCCGACGGGCACTGGGGAGGGCGCTGGCATGAGCGACGAGACACGGCACGACGGCGGCGGTACGGGCGGCTGGCAGCCGATCCCGCAGAGCGAGGGCTACGACGGCGACGCCACGGCGTTCGTGCAGCTGCCGCCCGAGTTCATGCTGGAGGGCGTCCCGCTGGAGGCGCCGGGCCACGGCTACGTGCCCCCGATGATCACCCCCCTGGTGCCCCTGGTGCCGCCTCCGGGACAGCCCGCCTTCCAGGAGGCGCAGGCGCTCCAGGACACGCAGACGTTCCAGGTCCTGCCGCAGGAGCCGCTGGAGCCGCAGGAACAGACCGGTTCGTGGACGATCCCGACGATCGAGGACGGTCCGGACGTCCTGGACGACTCGGGCGAGTACACGGCGGCGCGGCTCGCGGAGTACGCGAGCGGGGCACCGGCGACGCTGCCCGGTGGGGCGGCGGCGCCTTGGGCGGTGGAGGCCGTCGAGGCCCCGGTGGAGGTCTCTGCCGAGGCGGAGCCGCTGGTGGAGCCGGAGCCGACCCCGGAGCCGACCCCGGAGCCGACCCCGGAGCCGACCCCGGAGCCGACCCCGGAACCGACTCCGGCGCCGGAGGTCGAAGCCGCCCCCGTCGACATGTCGACGGACAGCGACGAACACCCCACCACCTCGTACAAGCTCCGCGTCAACGGCGCCGACCGCCCGGTCACGGACTCGTGGATCGGCGAGTCGCTGCTGTACGTGCTGCGCGAGCGCCTCGGTCTCGCCGGGGCGAAGGACGGCTGCTCGCAGGGCGAGTGCGGCGCGTGCAACGTGCAGGTGGACGGCCGTCTGGTCGCGTCCTGCCTGGTGCCGGCGGCGACGGCCGAGGGGGCCGAGGTGCGGACGGTCGAGGGCCTCGCGGTGGACGGGGAACCGTCCGACGTGCAGCGGGCGCTCGCGAAGTGCGGGGTGCAGTGCGGTTTCTGCATCCCGGGCATGGCGATGACCGTGCACGACCTGCTGGAGGGCAACCACGCCCCGAACGAGCTGGAGACCCGGCAGGCGCTCTGCGGCAACCTCTGCCGCTGCTCGGGCTACCGCGGTGTGCTCGACGCCGTACAGGAAGTCGTCAGCGGGCGTGCGGCGGCGGCCGAGGCGGAGGCGGAGGCGGGCGAGGAGGCGGCCCGTATCCCGCACCAGATTCCCCACCCGTACGACGGAGGCACGGCGTGAGCAGCGAAACGACCACGGAGCCGGCGGGCCACGGGCTCGGCATCGGCATCGGCGTCTCGCTCCCGCAGGCCGACGCGCGGGCGAAGACCGAGGGCACCTTCCCGTACGCCTCCGACCTGTGGGCCGAGGGCCTGCTGTGGGCGGCGATCCTGCGTTCGCCGCACCCGCACGCCCGGATCGTGTCGATCGACACGACGGCCGCGGCGGAGATGCCCGGGGTACGGGCGGTGGTGACCCACGCCGACGTGCCGGGCGCGGCGACGTACGGCCGGAAGGTGGCCGACCGCCCGGTGTTCGCCGCCGAGCTGGTACGCCATCACGGCGAGGCGATCGCGGCGGTGGCCGCCGACCACCCGGACACGGCGAGGCTCGCGGCGGCGGCCATCGCGGTCGAATACGAGGTGCTGGAGCCGGTCACGGACCCGGAGAAGGCGTTCGCGGCGCCGCCGCTGCACCCGGACGGCAACCTGATCCGGCACATCCCGCTGAGCTTCGGCGAGCAGGAGGCGACCGGCGAGATCGTCGTCGAGGGCCTGTACCGGATCGGCCGGCAGGACACCGCGCCCATCGGGGCCGAGGCGGCGCTGGCGGTGCCGCGCCCGGACGGCGGCGTGGAGCTGTACACGGCGTCGACCGACCCGCACACCGACCGTGACCTGGCGGCGGCCTGCTTCGGGCTGCCGCCGGAGCAGGTCAAGCTGGTCGTGACGGGCGTGCCGGGAGCGACCGGCGACCGCGAGGACCCCGGTTTCCAGATCCCGCTGGGCCTGCTGGCGCTGCGCACGGGCTGCCCGGTCAAACTCACCGCGACCCGCGAGGAGTCGTTCCTCGGCCACGCCCACCGCCACCCCACCCTCCTCCGCTACCGCCACCACGCGGACGCGGAGGGCCGGCTGGTGAAGGTGGAGGCGCAGATCCTGCTGGACGCGGGCGCCTACGCGGACTCGTCGTCGGAGTCGCTGGCGGCGGCGGTGTCGTTCGCGTGCGGCCCGTACGTGGTGCCGCACGCCTTCGTCGAGGGCTGGGCGGTGCGTACGAACAACCCGCCGTCGGGCCATGTGCGGGGCGAGGGCGCGATGCAGGTGTGCGCGGCGTACGAGGCGCAGATGGACAAGCTGGCGGCGCGGGTGGGCGTCGACGGCGCGGAGATCCGCATGCGCAACGTCCTGGCCACGGGCGACATCCTCCCGACCGGCCAGACAGTCACCTGCCCGGCCCCGGTAGCCGAACTCCTCTCCTCCGTACGCGACTTCCCCCTCCCCCCCCTCCCCATGGACTCCCCGGAGGAGGACTGGCTGCTGCCCGGCGGCCCGGACGGCGCGGGGGAGCCGGGCGCGGTACGGCGGGGCGTCGGCTACGCGCTGGGCATGGTGCACATGCTGGGGGCGGAGGGGACGGACGAGGTCTCGACGGCCACGGTCCGGGTCCACGACGGGGTGGCGACGGTCATCTGCGCGGCGGTGGACACGGGTTCCGGCTTCACGACCCTGGCCCGCCAGATCGTCCAGGAGACCCTGGGCATCGAAGAGGTCCACGTGGCCCCCGTCGACACGGACCAGCCCCCGGCGGGCCCGGCCACGCACGGCCGCCACACATGGGTGTCGGGCGGGGCGGTGGAGCGGGCGGCGAAGATGGTCCGCACCCAGCTCCTCCAGCCGCTGGCCCACAAGTTCGGCATGTCGACCGAGCTGCTCCAGATCACCGACGGCAAGATCACCTCGTACGACGGCGTCCTCTCGACCACGGTCATGGAGGCGATGGACGGCAAGGAACTCTGGGCCACCGCCCAGTGCCGCCCGCACCCGACGGAGCCCCTCGACGAGTCGGGCCAGGGCGACGCCTTCGTGGGCCTCGCCTTCTGCGCGATCCGCGCGGTGGTGGACGTGGACGTGGAGATCGGCACGGTCCGGGTGGTGGAGATGGCCGTCGCCCAGGACGTCGGCCGCATCCTCAACCCCGCCCAGCTGGCCACCCGTATCGAGGCCGGCATCACCCAGGGCGTCGGCGCGGCCCTCACCGAGAACCTCCGCACCTCCCGCGGCCTGGTCCGCCACCCCGACCTGACCGGCTACGCCCTCCCGACCTCGCTGGACGCCCCGGACATTCGCATCGTGAAACTCGTCGAAGAACGCGACGTCGTAGCCCCCTTCGGCGCCAAACCCGCCAGCGCCGTCCCGGTCGTCACCTCCCCAGCAGCAGTGGCCTCAGCAGTCCGCGCAGCCACCGGCCGCCCCGTCAACCGCTTGCCGATCAGGCCGCAGGCGGCGGTCATCACCGGTTGAGGCGGCCTCTGCTCCACTAGTGGGGGGCGACGGAACTGCTGAGAGCCGACGCAGGGGGCTGTTGATGCTGACGTACGACAACGTGATGCAAGCGCCGCTCGCCAAACTGAAGAGCGCCGTCGACCACTGGTCCGAGATGAGAACCAGACTCGACAGGCTGGCCGAGGACGCCCGGACGACCATGGCAGCCAAGGCCAAGGACGACTACTGGCGAGGCATGAACGCTGAGGTCACCAAGCCGTTCGTGGACAAGACAGCCAAGGAGTTCGCCGACGCAGCGAAGGCCGCCGGAGGCATTCACGGGATCCTGCGGGAGGGCTACGAGGCCTTCAAGAAGGCGCAGGGCGACCTCAGGAAGATCGTCGACACGGAGGCGCCGGCACAGGGGCTGCGGGTGACGCAGAGCGGGGTTGTCGCGGTGCTGGACCCGATCGGTGGAATGAATGACGCCGAGTTGCGTCGCGATCCCGACTACCTCGCCCTGATCCGCAAGGAGGAGGAAGCCGTCGGGGCGATGCAACAGAGGATCGACGCGATCATCGAGACGTGCGACGACGCCGACGTGGCCTGCTCCAACGCGCTCAAGGCCAATGTCACCGGAGACAAGCACAACTTCAGTGCTCCGAGATACGGCAGTCTGGACGCCGAGGAGGCACAACGCGCACTCGACCTGGCGAAGAAGGGTCGGGAGATCTCGCACGATGAACTCGACCGTCTCAACGAGCTCCTGGCGGACAACAGTTCCTCGAAGGCGTTCGCCCGGGCTTTCTACGACGGACTCGGCCCCAAGGGGTCGCTCGAGTTCTTCGGGCAGCTCTCGATGGACACCTACGAGCACGGTCAGCTCGATGAACAGCGCTTGAGCGACGTACGGGAGCTTCAGCGCAACCTCGGCCTCAACCTGGCGCAGGCGACTCAGGGAGGCGACGGATGGGCCGACCAGTGGTCCTCCGAGATGCGAAAGCTCGGTGCCGAACGCATTCCCTTGGCCAGGAACGACTACAACGCGCCCTTCGGGTACCAGTTGCTCGGCGGAATCCTGCGATACGGCAACTACGACTCGAAGTTCCTCGTCCCGATTGCCGAGCACGTGGCGCAGCTCCACGCCAAGGACCCGAAGATGTTCGCGGCCAGCAAGAGCTTCGGAGGGCTCCACCACGATCCCTTCAACCCCTCGGGGGCGAACGGCGCCGGATACGACCCGATGGTGCCGGTGCTGGAGGCGCTCGGGCACAGTCCGCGGGCGGCGAAAGAGTTCTTCTCGACGGACGCGACGTCGTACGAGAGGGATGGGGCCAAGGGAGGTGACTTCACGCTCGGCAAGTATCCCGACGGAAGCGCGAAGACGTATCTGAGCCTCTTCACCGACGAGAAGTACGCGTTCTTTCCCGACGTCGACGGGCAGCACCCCGACGAGGCGAAGAAGGCCCGGGATTTCATGCCCGACGCTCTGGGGCACGCACTGGAGTCGGCCACGCTCGGACACGCCTGGGACGACTCTGATCCGAAGCTGGTCCGAGACGCGACGAGCGCTGGAATCATGCGGGAGGTGGTCGACACCTACGGAAACGCCAAGTTCTTGAAGGAGCACCACTCCGCGCTGGCCGACAGTCTGGGGACGATGGCCGCCGGCTACATCGACGACCTCAACTGGTCCTTGTCGGAGAACGTGGGGCGTACGGTCTTCGGACCGCGTGGGACGGAACAGGAACTGTTGCAGGGGCACCCCGACTTCGGCCAGAAGGGCGCCATCGCGTTTCTCAGCGCCTTGGGGCAGCACCCTGACGCCTACGCGACGGTCTCCGCCGCGGAGCGGGTCTACGTCACCAGCGTGCTGGAGCGCGAACTTGGCGAGCACGGCCGCCTCGTAGAGGGGCGCGGCCAGGCGGCCGTATCCACTGGCGCCATGATGCAGGGGCTGTTGGACCACGCCAGGGGGAGTCAGATCGAGGCCGAAGGGCTGAAGGTCCAGGAGGACTACGAGAAGGCGCAGGAAGCGCGTGGCGCGTGGATCGAGTTCGGCACCACGGCGGCCATCGCAGCAGGCGTCGCGTTCCTCCCGGCGACAGCGGCGGTCGCCGGCGCGGCGGCCATCGTCGTGCCGCTTGCCGTCGACACTGGCACCGGGGCCATGGAGACGCTGGCCGGACAGGTGATCGGTGACTGGTCGGACAAGTCCGTAGAGGATCACAAGGGTGATGTCGAGGAGAAGATCCGGGAAGACCAGAGTGCTCACTACGCCCAGGGCAAAGCCAGTGCCGATGCGCCGTTGAACAGGTTCGTCACGTACCACCGAAGCATGGTGGACGAAACGCTGGAGCAGCATCTGGCCGACTCCCGGAACAGCGGATACGACCATGGCTACCTGTACTACGAGAGGCAGGGCAAGCTCCCTCAGACGGGCGAATCCGATGAAGGGTGACGGAGGCGTGAGGCGCATCTTCAGGATCTCAGCTGCTCTTCTGGCAGCCTCGCTGGTTCTCACGGCCTGCGGTTACGAGGAGGAGCGCCGCCCGAGGGTGACCGCGGAGGAGCAGTGCGACGGCACCGTTTCCGCCGCGGCGGCTCCCGCACTCAGGAGGGCGCTGGCCACGGAGAGATTCTCCGACGTCCCGGCGGGCTGGCTTGCGGGTGCGGCCGCGCAGTTGAAGGCCGACTATCCCTACAGGCGTTCCTCCGTCGGCGTGCCGACCTATTGCGCGGCCTCCGCAGAGAAGGGAAGGAACACCCTCAAGGTGGACTTCGACCTCTACGACGAGCAGGCCCTCGGTGGGGGCCATCTCAGCGATCCCTTCATGTACCCGTACGACTTGGGAGTGGAGGCGTACGCCGGATACCGGCGGGTCTACCTCTACGTCAAGTGCGTCAGCCCTCAGTTGAAGGGTTCGCAACAGGATCCGGCCCGCATCAGAGGCACCCTCCAAGTCGTGAGGTCGACTACCCCGGACACCACCGGCACCCGTGAGGACAACCTCGTCGTGCTGCACTCGGTCATGCTGGCGACGGTCAGGGAGCTGGGCTGTGTGCGCGATGCCGGACTTCCTTCGAAGCCGGTGTTCAAGGCGAAGAAGCCGTCGAGGGTATGGCCGCAGGGACCGATCTGACGGTGTTGTGGCCTATGTCGGTGGCATTCGCATCACGAAAGCCACCCGGGGGAGGCGGACCCGGCGGCCTCGGGGCTCGCCGGGAAGGGCGGCGTCGAGGCCAAGTCGTTATCGCGTGCTTCGCGTTGCTGGTGCAACCCAGAGGTGCGCTCTGTCCGTCGTCTTGACTACCATGAAGTCCTGACTTGTCGAACGGGGAGGCGGCTATGGCGGAGGCGACGGACAGCGGGGGAGCCGTGAACACGGCGCTCTCCCTGATGCCCCTGATGGGCGGCGTCGGTGCGGTGGCGGGAGCGGCCGCGAGCCTGGCAGTCGAGGTGAACGAGCTGGCGCACCTGAAGGACCGTGTGGACGCGCTGCTCACGGGCTTCGAGGGGTCGAACGCCGGCCCGGGCAAGATCGGTGAGGACTGGTTGGAGGAGGCCGCTCTGGCGGGCCCGGGGTTCCATGAGGCGGGCTACCTCTTCTCCAGCTACACCGTCGTCCGGGACGAACTGATCAAGTTCTCCAAGGTGTTGGGACTCCAGATGGAGAGCATGAAGATCGCGATCGATCTCTCCAAGAGCGGGTACGAGAACATCGACGACGACATTCGCAGGCGGATGCGGTCGCTCAACACGCAGATCACCGACCTGCAGGGTCCCGGCGGGAAGAAGAACGCCCAGCACACCACGAGCGGCACCTCCGCGGAGACCCCGCAGACGGACGCGCCCGCGGGCGGCGGCGACGCGCAGGGCGACTATCAGTGATCCACAGGACGGAAACGGGGGAAGAGTCGCATGGGTAACGGGCCCAAAGCGCCTGAGCCGAGATCGACGTCGCTGGAAGGCATGTCGAACGAGCAGCTGCTGGCGATGCTGACTCCCATCCAGCACGCTCGTGCCGAGGCACTCTCGGGCAAGCTCAAGGTCGCGGCGGAGGAGATCACCAAGATCGCCACCTACCTGCGTGCCCGGGCCACCGGCGGTCTCAGCTGGAAGGGTGTGGCGGCGGAGTCGTTCGTCGAGTGGACCGCCGCCACGGCGAGCGCCACGTTCCACCTCGCCACCTACACGCAACTGGCCGGCGAATGCCTGGCGGAGTCGGCCCAGGCCATGGCCCAGGCCAAGAGCGGAGTCGAGGATCTCGCCAAGACGAGCGCCTCGGCGAAGACGGACTACACGAGCGCCCAGCGCGCCCTGAACGCGGCCCGCCATGACCCGGGTGCCGGCAAGACCGAGGTCAAGACGGCGACCGACGACATGAACGCGGCGGCGAGCGCGCGGGAGAAGGCCCGTGTCGAGGCGCTGATGAAGCTGCACTCGCTGGGGCAGACGTACACCTTCACGGGCCAGCGGGTGAACGCCGCGCCGCGTCCGGAGTTCCCGCCGCCGGCGGGGATGGGTGATGCCTGGCGTGAGGGCGACTCATATGTCCAGGTTCCGGGTCGCTCGTCCCGAACCAGCACGTCCTCCACGACCGGTACCACCCAGACCCGTCAGGTCAGCACCGGGCGTACCGAGACGACCACCGACCGTGGCGTCGTGCACAGCACGGTCGGTGGAACGACCGACACCGGGGGCACCGTGCGCCCCACGCCCACGCATGTCGTACCCGAGGTCCCCGCCGACCTGGGGATCGACTCCGTGACGACTCCGCCCGACACCCGGCCCGCTCCCACCACGCCGCCGGGTCCGGGCGCGATGAAGCCCGAGGTGCCGACCTACCCGGGTGGCACCCAGGTGACTCCGCCGCCGTTCATGCCTGGCCCCGGTGGTGGGCCCGGCCAGCTGCCGACCGGCGGCGGCACGGTGAAGGGCGGCGTGTCCGGTATGCGTCCGGGGCCCTTCGGGCCCGGTGGGACGGCCTCGACCCGGATGCCGCGCGAGACCGGCATCGTCGGCGGGCGGCCCGTGCCGCCCACGACCGGTGGCCGGTCCTCGACGGGCATCCCGCGCAGCACGGTGATCGGCAACGAGCAGGCGTACGGCCGCGGCGGAACGGGCCCGCACGCCGGTGGCGGTGGCGGCGGTGGTGGCACCGCGGCCGGTCGCCGACTGGCCATGGAGCAGGGCGGTGTCGTCGGCGGCAAGGCCCAGAAGAGCGGGCAGACCGGCTCTCGTCCGTTCACTCCCGGTGGCACCGGACTCGTGCGCGGCGGCCAGGCGGGGTCCGGGGCAGGCCAGGCCGCGGGACGCGGCGCCGGGATGCACGGTGCCGGAGCTCGTACGGGCGACGACCGCGAAGAGCGTGGTGGCGAGCGTCCCGACTACCTGGTCGAGGACGAGGAGACCTGGCAGCGGGGCAAGCGCCCGATCGTCCCCCCGGTCGTCGACTAACCCCGTAGGCAGAAGGGCACGGAGAAGCAGATGCGAACCAGCAGTGGATGGGCCATGCGGTCCGGCTTCCTGACGGCGTCCGTGATGGCCCTGACACTGCTGGGCATCGGTGCCACCCCAGCGCACGCCGAGTCCGTACGCGATATGCAGTGGCATCTGGATGCCATGGGTGCGGACAAGATGTGGAAGATCAGCAAGGGCGAGGGGGTGATCGTCGCGGTTATCGACTCAGGGGTGAACGACTCCATCGCGGACCTCCGCGGCCAGGTTCTTCCTGGCAAGGACTACTCCCTGATGTCAGGTGACGAGAACAACGATGTCGATGATCACGGCACGGGTATGGCGGCGGTCATCGCCGCCACGGGCGCACGCGGTTCGCTCCAGGGATCGTTCGGGCTGGCACCGGCGTCGAAGGTTCTGCCGATCCGTCTTCCGTACAACCAGGAACGGTTCCAGATGAAGAACCGGGTGACGGATACTTTCGCGCAGAGTGTCGCGAAGGCAATCAGGTACGCGGCGGATTCCCCGGCCAAGATCATCAATATTTCGGCCGGAGACCAGAAGAACGGTCCGGAGCTCGACGCCGCGGTGAAGTACGCCCTGTCGAAGAACAAGCTGGTCTTCGCCGCAGTGGGCAACTCGGCCGACAGGGGTAATGCTGTCGAGTATCCGGCGGCCACGCCAGGTGTCGTCGGCGTCGGGGGTGTCGATGAGAAGGCTGCGTGGTGGCCGAAGTCGGAGACCGGGCCCCAGGTTGACTTGGCTGCCCCGGCAGAGAACATCACTCACGCCTGTTCCAAGAACACGCAGCTGTGCAAGGGACAGGGCACCAGTTCCGCCACCGCCCTGACCTCCGCCTCCGCCGCCCTGATCTGGTCCAAGCACCCCGACTGGACCAACAACCAGGTCCTGCGCGTCATGCTCAACACCGCAGGCAAGCCGAAGAGCGGCAAGGAGCGGACCGACTACCTCGGTTACGGCACCATCCGTCCCCTTCGCGCGCTGACCACTCCCGGCGATCCGGGCCCCGCCGACGTCTACCCGCTGCCTGACCTCGCCGCCGCCGAGGCGTCCGCGTCGCCCTCCGCCTCGGCGAGCGCGTCCGCTGCCCCCGCGCCGTCGCAGGCCGACAGCACTCCACCGCCCGCTGCGGTCCCGGCCGAGGAAGGGGGTGGCACAGGCCTGTGGATCGCCCTCGGTATTGCCGCCGCGGTCCTGGTCGGTGGTGCCGTGACCGCCGTCGTGCTCCGGTCGCGGCGGCGCAGCGCGATGCCGCCGACGCCCCCCATGCCGCCGACCGCCCCGCCCTACGCTCCCTATGGGCCGCCGCCCGGTCCCGGGCAGTCGAGCGGAAGCTGACAGACTGCGGATTGCAGTCGCGTAGGAGCAACGGGGGAGCAGTAGCGTGGCGAGGGCCGTAGCCGGGGATTCTCTTGGTCAACGCGAAGCAACCGCAAATCAATCGACCGGGGGGCGAGTTCTCGCCGTTGTATCGGCTGGTTGTGGACGCCGCGCGGGGCGTGGCGGCGGGTGAAGGGCCGGGATACCGGCTGGACGTGGGCGCGGCGGATGGCGGAGACCGAAATCGGCCGGCGGTCGGCTGAGGGGAGTTCCTCTACCGTCTGAGCCTCACGTCGGCGAATCATCGGCACGGGGGAGACCATGTCGTTCGAGCAGGAATGGGCCACGGCCCGGAGCACCGCCGGGAATCCGGTGAGCATGCGGCTCAACCAGCTGCCGGACGGCCCGGGCAGCAGCGGCAACGCCGACCTGAGCGTCGACCAGGACAAGCTGGGGGCCATCGGCAGCGCGGCCTACGCCCTGCACGGTCGGTTGGTGAAGGACGGCAACCACGCTCGTACGCAGACCACGGAGGCGGCGACGGGGCTGTCGGGAAACGGCTTCCGTACGGGCTCCGCGATGGTGACGGTGCAGGAGACCTGGGGCTCCCAGCTCGGCACCCTGCTCGACGCCTGCGCGAACATCTCGAACCACCTCGACTACAGCGCGGCTTCGCATGCGAAGGAAGAGGCGGACATCAAGGCGGCCCTCACCGCGTCCAAGATCAGCGAGTATCTGAAGTAGGCGGGGAGCAGCCGTGCTGACCTATGACAACGTCTTTCACGCGCCGTTGCACAAGCTGAAGGCCGCGGCGGACGGCTGGTCCGAGATGAAGGGCAAGCTGGGCAAGCTGGCCGAGGACGCCCGTTCGACGATGGCCGCCAAGGCCAAGGACGAGTACTGGCGGGGAGTGAACGCCGAGGTCACGAAGCCGTTCGTGGACAAGACGGCGAAGGAGTTCGAGGACGCGGCGAAGGCGGCCGACGGGATCCACAAGATCCTGCAGGACGGCTACGACGCCTTCAAGAAGGCCAAGGACGACCTCGTGAGGATCGTCGAGTCCGAGGCGCCGGCGCAGGGTCTGGTGGTGAAGAGCAACGGGGCTGTCGAGGCCTCGTACCCTGTGGAGAAGGACGTTGCGGCGCGGCACGACCCCGACTTCCCGGAAGCCCTGCGGAAGGAGCGGGCAGCGATCACGGCCATGCGGCGGCGGATTGATGCCGTCGTCGAGGCGTGTGACGACGCTGACGTTGCCTGTTCTCATGCTCTGAAGGCCAACATCACGGGTGACAAGCACAACTTCAACGCACCGAGATTCACCACCCTCGACGCCGAAGAGGCTGCCAGGGCAGTGGAGTTGGCTCGCAAGGTGACGGGCGAGGGCGGAACGGCTCGCAACATCGAGGCGCTGAAGCAGCTCGAAGAGCTGATGAACGACAACGCTAAGGATCCGGAGTTCTCAACCGCCTTCTATCGCGCTATGGGCCCTGAGGGCGCGCTGGAGTTCTACGCGAAGATGTCGCTGGACTCGACCGGCCTCGGCCCCGCCGGACAGGACCGTGTGCGCATGGTGCACGGCATTCAGGACGACATGGGGTCGATGCTGGGTCTGGCGACTAGCAAGACCACTCCGGGGCACCTCGACGCAGCCTGGTCGACGGCGCTCATGCGGGCGGGCCGTAAGGAGATCGATGTCTCCGGGGTCGCCGGACTGAACACGAAGATCTACGGCTACCAGGCCCTCGGCGCACTGCTCAGGGACGGTACGTACGACCCGGAATTTCTTACCGCCGTCGGCCGGGACATGGTCGCCATGGAACGGGCGAACCCTGACGTGTGGGAGGAGGGGCTGCCGTACAACCAGCAGATGGCGCTGAATCACGACAAGGCGGGCGGTAAGGGCTTCTACCCCCTTACGGGGCTCATGGAGGCCCTGAGCAACAACCCTGACGCCGCTGCGGCCTTCTTCAACGAGCCTGTTCGTGAAGACAGCAACAAGGACGGACTCGTCACCCTCGCCGACGAGAAGATCAGTGGAAAGCTCGGGGAGCGCGCGGGCATGGTGGACTACTTCCTGGACAGGAAGGCGACGGTCGACTGGCACGACACGGTCAAGGGCGGGGAGTCCAGCCCAGGTCGTCAGGCATTGGGGTATGCGCTGGAGGCTGCGGTCTCCGGGCAGGCCGATCCGCATCTCGACAAGTACGGCCATCCTCAACCGCACACCGAGGCCATGGCGAAGGTCTTCGAGCGTGTGGTCGGGAAGGTGGGCGCGTCCCCGGATCTGATGGACGACACGCTCAGCGGCAGCATGGGGCGAATGTCGGCGGAGTACATCGGCGACATCGACGCGGCCTTCGGCTCCGACACCGACGACTTCCGCAAGGACAAGAAGCAGGCACACGCGTCTTTCGACCAAGGTGCTCTGACGCCGTTCGTGGACGCGCTGGGCCGGCACGACGACAGCTACGCGACCGTATCGGCGGCACAGAAGGAGTACACCCAGGGATCGATGCAGCTCAAGGCGTCGGACGGTTCGTTGTCCGACGGGCAGCTCACCGACAGCATCAGGCATATTGCGCAGCGGGACGGCCATGTCAATGGTGTTCTCGCCGGTGGCCGTATCGATGGGGCACTCACCGACCAGTACGAGAAGAATGATCAGTACAACAAGAACCTCGAATTCGGCGGCAGTGCCGCCGGGTTCACCGCGGGAAAGATCTTCGAGGGAGCCGCTCGACGTGCCCCGGTAGTAGGCGAGTTGATCTCCTGGGGGTTCGACGAGGCGCTCAACGCGGAGATCGACGAAGCGAAGAAGGATCCGTATGAGGGATCTGCCGACAAGGTGCGGGATGCGTACATGAACGGCCTGAAGACGTCGGTGCTTCCGATCCAGGAGCAGGTCGACCACCTCACCCTGGCTCCCGGGACGAACCGGGAAATCCTCAAGGACGCCGCGGCGGATGCCGCTAAGAGCGGCTACTCGATCGGCCTCGCTGATCAAGGAAACGCAGGGACGAATCATGGCCGATGACGTCAGTGTGAAGTTCCGGGCGCGTCGCGTGCGCATGCCGTTGGCGGTCGCCGCGACCGCCGTTGCCCTTGCTCTCGGAGCGAGTGCGTGCGGTACCGGAGGAGAGAGCAAGGCCGGGCCGATTCGATTCAACGCGGCGCCGTGCTGGGGCCTCCTTGAGGAGGATGACATCACCTCGATCCTGGAGGAAGGGAAGGCCTTCGAGGTCAAGAGCACGGATCTGGGCAAAGTGGTGAAGGAGCGTCGTACCTCCTTCTGTTCCGGTCTGCAGCGTGGTGGGACGGCCGGCTTCTCCGCCGTTGCGGAATGGCGAGTACAGAATCCATTCAAGAACCCGAATCCCGTGTACGCGTGGGAACCGATCACGACGGCAGAGCCGCAACCCCGGGCCGACTGGGGCGCGGGGGCGGAGACCTGGGGCTGGGGGACTCGCGTAGCCGTGCGGTGCGACGCGGCTCCCGACGTGGGGCTCCAGGACTACTGGAAGAGCCAGAAGTTCCTGTCCGTTCGGGTCACCGGCAAGGTTGCCCCTGGAGTCGAAGCACAGCAGGGGGAGAGGGCCATCGCCGATATGGCCATCAAGCTGACGCGGGAGCTGGCGAGGAAGGTCGGCTGTACGAACGACCTTCACCTGCCTGCATCCGCCTGATCCGCCTGATCCGACTGGGCTGACTCGGGCCGGCCGGCGCTCAGAACGTCGGCAAGGCCGCCACCTTGCCCTTGCTGATGAGGAAGACGCGGTTGCCCTTGGCTGTCATCGCCCAGGGGCCCGTGTTGTCGCGTTCGTAGGTCCAGAGGCGTCTGCCCTCTGGGATGGAGAGGCCTGAGATGCCGGATTCGCCGTTGGCGCTTTCCACGGTCCAGACGCAGTCGCCCTGGATGACCGGGGGCTGAAGGTCGGGGAAGTCGCCGTTCAGGTCGGCGTACCAGAAGTCGGGGCTGCTGCCGTCCTTCGCGAAGCGGCGGACGGCGCGGCCCTGGGTCGCGGTGACGCCGGTGGCGTCCACCGCCGGTGGGCCCCAGGTGCCCTGGGGGCTGGGGTCGATCGACCAGAGGCGCTTGCCGGTGGTCAGGGTGACGGCGGTGAGGGTGCGGCCGCCGAGGTAGACCGTGCCGTCGTCGATCGCGGGCTGGAGGGTCTCCGAGGCCTGGCCGCGGATCTCCCAGGCGCGGCGCCCGGTCGCCCTGGCGTACGCGGTGACGGTGCCGTCGGTGCCGGAGATGACCAGGTGGTCGGTGCCGGCGGCGGCCAGGGGGCCCCTGGTGTTCGTGACGCCCTCGGTGGACGCGACCGTCCAGCGGATCGTGCGGCCGGCGACGTCGACGGCCCGCAGCGCGCCCTTGGTCGTGAGGAGATAGACCGTGTCGGGGGTCGCGGCCAGGAGGAAGGCCGCCTCCGCGGTCGGCAGCGACCAACTCCGCCGGCTCGTCGACGCGTCGTGGACCACCAGGTGGCCCGAGGGGCTCGCCGCGGCGAACTCCGTGCGAGTGAGGGGGAGTTGGCGGGCGACCTTGGAGATGTCCGGCAAGGTCCACTTCGTCGACCCGTCGACCACCTTCAGGGCCGTCAGGCCACCGTTCCGGTCCGGGAAGACCACCACGTCACGCAGGGCCACGGGGGGCGGGAGCGGGCCGCTGGCCGCCGCGTCGACCGGGCCCCACAGGGGCGTGGGGCGGATGCCCGCGTTCGCCCGGTCCAGAAGCCGGGCCTCCGGGGCGTCGCCCGCCGGCGGGAGGGTGTTCTCCTGACTGTTGCCGAGCCACCAGGCGGTGCCCCCGCCGCCGGCCAGGAGGAGGGCGCCGCCCCCGCCCCAGGCCGCGAGGACCCGGCGCCGGCTCGGAGCCGGCGCGCCCGCCACGACGGTCGAGGCGGCCGCCTTCGCCTGGCGCCGTACCTCGGTCTCCCTGCGCTCCACCTCCTCTTGCAGCGGCCCCCGTCGCCACACGTCACGGGCCTTGCGGCGGTCCGGAAGGAAGGCGTGCGTCACCTGCTCCGGCGTCGGACGGAACTCGGGTTCGCGGGCCAGGCAGGGGGCGATCAGCTGATGCAGGGCGGGCGGCAGCGCGGCCAGGTCCGGCTGCCCGTGCACCACCGCGTACTGCACGGCCGCCACATGCGCCCCGTCGTACGCGCGCCGTCCCGTCGCCGCGTACACCAGCACCGCGCCCAACGAGAAGACGTCCGCCGCCCCGGTGACCCGCCCGCCGAGCACCTGCTCGGGCGCGCCGTAGCCGGGGGTCACCGGGATCTGGCCGGTCGTGGTCAGGGTGAGGCCGTGCTCGGGGCGCGCGATGCCGAAGTCGATGACCCGCGGACCGTCGGACGTGAGCACGATGTTGGGCGGCTTGATGTCGCGGTGGATCAGACCCGCCGCGTGGATGTCCCTCAGCGTCTCGCCGAGCGCCGCCGCCAGCGCCCGTACGGTCGCTTCGTCGAACGGTCCGTACCGCGTCACCGCCTGGTCGAGCGTGGGCCCGGCCAGGTACTCGGTCGCGATCCACGGCCGGCCGCCCTCCATCTGCGCGTCGAGCACCCGCGCCACGCCACGGCTCCGCACCGCCTGCGCCGTGTGCGCCTCGCGTACGAAACGCTGGGCGAGGTTCTGGTCGTGGGCGAGTTCGGGGCGCAGCACCTTCACGGCGGCCGGGCGTCCGTCGGCCGCCGCCGCGAGGTAGACCTTGCCCATGCCGCCCTCGCCCAGCACACCGAGCAGCCGGTACGGCCCGAGGCGCAGCGGGTCGCCGAAGCCAAGGGGGTTCATCGGTGTCTTCACTTCCTGTTCAGGGTGGGAAGGGGGGAAGGGTGGAGGGGGAAGGGGGCTTGGGTGGTTACTTCAGGGGGAGGGCGATCATGAAGCGGTCGCCCACCGCGAACATCCGGCCTTCCTTCCGCTGCGCCACCACATGGTCCGCGTCCGTCCCGTACACCCACGCCCTGCGCCTGGTTCTCAGGTCCACCGCCGCCAGGCCGGTCTCGGAGCGGTAGTACAGGTAGCGGCCGCCCACCGCGAGCGCCTGGTCCGAGTCGGGCAGCGCCGGGTTGTCCTTCGAGGGCTTCTCCCGCCACAGCTTCGTTCCCGTGGCCGTGTCGACGGCGTACGTACCGCCCTCCGCCACGGCGTAGACCGCGCCGTCCCCCAGTACGGGCGCGGAGAAGGGGTCCTTCGCCGAGATCCGCTCCTGCCAGGCCGTGCTCCCGTCGCTCAACCGGAGCGCCGAGAAGTTCGTGCCGCCTGTGTAGAGGTGGGTCGCGTCCAGGCAGGGGAGGTTGAGGGCGGCCGTGTCCCTGGGCACGTCGATGTCCTTGCGCCAGCGCACCGCTCCGGTACGGGTGTCCCGGGCGACGACCCGCGTCGTGTCGTCGAACTCGTTGTAGCTCTCGAACGTGATGAGGAGGTCGCCCCCGACCGCCGATGCCATGACGTAGCGGCGGTCAGTGCTGTCGATGTCGGCGGCGGTGCCCGGGTCTCCCAGGCCCGTACGCCACAACTCCCGTCCCGTACGGGTGTCCACGGCCACCAGATGGTGGGCGCGCAGCGTGTCCGGCACGCCCGTCGCGCCCGCGAGGTACAGGACGCCGCCCGCCGCGCACAGCAGCTGGGTCGCGTCCATGTTGGCGTTGAGGCCCTTGACCGTGATGCCGGACGGCCGCAGCGCGTACTTCTTGGTGTCCACCGTGCGCACCACCAGGTCGTGATGCTGGGATTCCGTCTTGCGCTGTACGACATGCACGACGCCCGCGTCGTCGGCGACGGCCGTCCACGGTGTCGTGTCGGCGCTGCACACGCCGGACGTCCTGCCGGTCTCGATGTCGCTGAACACCACTCCCATGCCCGCGACCAGCGCGACCTGATCGCCCACCACCATCGGGAACGTGCGCTCCTCCTTCTCGGGGGTCGCCATCTCCGTGCTCCACAGCGAGTTCGGGGCCGTGGCGAGCCGGGGCGGGGCCGGCGGTCCGGCCTTCGGTCGGGGTTCCCCGGAGAGCCAGGCCCAGACGCCTGCCCCCGCCCCCGCCGCCAGCGCCGCCCCCGCGGTCAGGGTGAGCAGTCTGCGGCGGGAGGGGTGGCGGGGTGGGGATGGGGTTGGGGTGGTGGCGGGGGGTGGGGTGGGGAGGCGGGGTGGGTGGGGGTGCCAGACGGTTGTGGCGTGGTGGGCGATGGCCGAGAGGAGGGGTGGGGGGAGGTGGTCGGCGAAGTGGCCCTGGCCGTCGTGGAGTTCGCTGATCAGGGTGGCTGGGGTCGGGCGGGTGGTCGGGTTTTTTGACAGGCAGGCGGTCAGGAGGGGGCGGAGGGCGGCCGGGACGGCTGAGAGGTCCGGGGTGGCGTAGCGGACGCGGTAGAGGAGGTCGGCCGGGGCGCCCGTGCCGAAGGGGGGTCGGCCGGTCGCCGCGAAGACCAGGACGCCCGCGAGTGCGAACACGTCGCCCGCCGGGGTGTGTTCCTCGCCCGAGGCCTGCTCCGGCGACATGTACGCGGGGGTGCCTGCCGCCGCGCCCGTGGAGGTCAGGCGGTCGTCGCCGGCCGCGCGCGCGATGCCGAAGTCGATCACCTTCGGGCCGTGCGCGGTGATCAGGATGTTCGAGGGCTTCAGGTCGCGGTGCACCACGTCCGAGGAGTGCAGCTGCCGCAGCGCCCCGGCCAGGGCGGCGCCCACGGCGCGGACGGTCGGCTCGGGGAGTGGGCCCGCCAGCGCGACCGCCTCGTCCAGCGGGGGGCCCAGCACGTACTCCGTCGCCAGCCACGGTGTCCCGGCTAGCGGGTCCGCGTCGACGACGGCCGCGCCGTGGCGGTCCCCGATGATGCGGGCCGCGTCCGTCTCCAGCCGGAAGCGGGCACGGAACGCCGGGTCCGCCGCCAGGCGCGCGTGCACCGTCTTCAGCGCGACCGTACGGCCGCCCGGCGAACGGGCCAGGTACACCGTGCCCATGCCGCCCGAGCCCAGGCGGGCGAGCAGCCGGTACGCGGCGATGGTGGTCGGGTCGTCGTGGGTGAGGGGGGTCAGCATGGGGCAGATCCGGTGCCGGTGCCGGTGCCGGTTTCGCGGGCGGGGGCCGGGAGGTCGGTGGAGAGGAGGGTTGACGACTGGTGGGACAGGGCTGCCACCACTCGGGGTGGGAGCCAGCCGGGGGTGAGGAGGGGGGTGGCCGAGCCCAGGAGCGTTCCGTGGGGGGTTGGTGGGGTCAGGGCGGGGAGCAGGGCGGCGGCGGGTGGGCGGTTCGCCGGGTCGCGGGTGAGGCAGGCGGTGATCGTTCCGCTCAGGGTGCTTGGTAGGTCCGAGCGTTCGGGGACGGTGTGGCCGGTGGCGGCGTACGCGAGGACCGCGCCCAGTCCGTACACGTCGCCCGGCGGCCTCGGCAGCCCGCCCGTCGCCTGCTCGGGGGCCTGCGCCGCCCGGTCCACCCGGTCCGTGGCGCGGGCCGCGCCGAAGCACGTGAGCCGCGGGCCGTCCGCCGTCAGCAGCACCGCCGCCGGCGCCACGCCCGCGTGCGCCAGGCCCTGCGCGTGCAGCGCGGCCAGCGTCTCCGCCAGGGCCGCGCCGATCACCCGTACCGTTTCCTCCGGCAACGCGCCGCCGTGCACCGCCAGTGCCGTGGGGAGCGGGAGCGCCGGGATGTACGGGGTCGTGAACCAGGTGTCCGCGCCGGCCGCGGCGGCTCCCGAGATCTCCGTCACCGGGAACGTCCACGGGAGGGCCAGGCGCCGCGCCGTCTCCGCCTCCGCGCGGAAAAGTGCAGGGTCGGCGCCGGGGAGCGGGGCCGTCAGGATCACCGTACGGTCGGGCGTCGCCGCGCGGGCCACGAAGCGGCGGCAGGGGAGCGGGGGCGGGGGTGGAGTGAGGTGGTCCTGGGGTGGGTCCAGGCGTGTGATGAGGCGGTACGGCCGTTCCACTTGCGAATCCCCCCTGAATTCCCCCTGAGCGAGGGAGAGCCTACGGGGGATCGGGAACGGGGGAAGGGGCGCCCCTGATCTTGGGGCGCCCCTTCCGTGGAGACCGTGATCGGAATCGAACCGACGTAACTCGCTTTGCAGGCGAGCCCCTCAACCACTCGGGCACACGGTCGTGGTGGCGACGAGTAAGACGTTAGGCGGGGGGTGGGGTGGGCTCAAGGGGGGCGGGGGTCGTGCAACACGACTGCCATACGAGGGTCACAGGGTGTTCATGGGGTGAGGAGGGGAAGGGCTGGGACTAGGGCTAAGGGACCATCTTGTAACCCGACTCGCGACAGGGGTCACCTACGGTCATGGCCCTTACTCTGGTGGGATGAGCGTTCTCGAACCCCGTGACACAGCCGCGCCTCCCGCCGCCGTACCCACTCCTACCGGCGGCGGAAGCGTGCTCGATCGCGAGCACCGGGCGCTCAGCATCGGCATCGTGTCCGTCGTCCTGCTCATCGCCTTCGAGGCCACCGCCGTCGGCACCGCCATGCCGGTCGCCGCACGCGAGCTCGGCGGGATCTCGCTCTACGCCTTCGCCTTCTCCGCGTACTTCACCACCAGCCTCTTCGCCATGGTCCTCTCCGGGCAGTGGTCCGACCGCAGCGGGCCGCTCGCGCCGCTCACCGCCGGTATGAGCGCCTTCGCCGCGGGGCTGCTGCTCTCCGGTACGGCCGGGACGATGTGGCTGTTCATCCTCGGGCGGGCCGTCCAGGGGCTCGGGGGCGGGCTCGTGATCGTCGCCCTGTACGTGGTGATCAGCCGGGCCTACGCCGAGCGCCTGCGGCCCTCGATCATGGCCGCCTTCGCCGCCGCGTGGGTCGTGCCGTCCGTCGTCGGGCCGCTCGCCTCCGGGACGATCACCGAGCACCTGGGGTGGCGGTGGGTGTTCGTGGGCATCCCCGCCCTCGTCGTCTTCCCGCTCGCCCTCGCGCTGCCCGCGATACGCCGGACGGCGTCCGGGCCCGCCGACCCGGACGCCCCGCTCCCGCCGTACGACCGGCGGCGGATCCGGCTCGCCCTCGGGGTCTCCTTCGGGGCCGCCCTGCTCCAGTACGCGGGGCAGGAGCTGCGCTGGGTCTCGCTGGTGCCGGCCGTCGTGGGCGCCGCGCTGCTCGTGCCCGCCGTGCGTGGGCTGCTGCCCCGGGGGACGTACCGGGCGGCCCGCGGGCTCCCCTCGGTGGTGCTGCTGCGCGGGATCGCCGCGGGTTCCTTCATCGCGGCCGAGTCCTTCGTACCGCTGATGCTGGTCACCCAGCGGGGGCTGAGCCCGACGCTCGCCGGGCTCTCGCTCGCGGTCGGCGGGCTGACCTGGGCGCTCGGCTCCTACGTCCAGTCGCGGCCGTGGACGGAGCCGTACCGCGAGCGGCTCATGGTCGTCGGCATGATCCTCGTCGCGCTCGCCATCGCCGCCGCGCCCAGCGTGCTGATCGAGGCCGTGCCGGCGTGGGTGGTCGCCGTGGCCTGGGCGGTCGGGTGCTTCGGCATGGGCATGGTGATCGCGCTGACCAGCGTGCTGCTGCTCAAGCTGTCGGCGCCGGAGGAGGCGGGGGCGAACTCCGCCGCCCTGCAGATCTCCGACGGGCTCTCGAACGTGCTGCTGCTCGCGGCGGGTGGGGCGGCGTTCGCCGCGCTCGGCGGGGGGGCGGTGGGGCACGCGGCTTCGGCGGGCGCGGGGGGGTCGCATCCGGGCGCGTTCGCCGCCGTGTTTCTGCCGATGGCCGTTGTCGCGGCGGTGGGGGCCTGGGTTGCCACTCGGCTGGGGGTTCGGGGGGGCGCGTCGTAGGGGGCGGGTTTCGTCTTGGGGGCTGAACCCGTGGGGGGTGCGGGGGCCGGGGCCGGAGGGTGGGGGGTGTCCGGACTGCGACCTTCACTTCGCTTCGCTCGTTACGGGCGCCGCCACGTCCGGACACCCCCCACCCTCCGGCCCCGGCCCCCTTCCGCCGTCGTCCGGCCCCCCCCGCCCCGTTCCCCGTCGTCCGCCCCCTTCTGCCGTCGTCCGGCCCCCCGCCCCCTTCCCCGTCGGCCGACCCTTCCGCCCCCTTCCCCGTCGTCCGTCGGCCGTCGGTCTCGGGGGTGTTGATCTTTCGTGGGGGTTGTGAGGACCGTCTCAAGCGGGGGCGCCATGGTGGTCATCGGGGTGGGTCTTGGGGGTCGCACCGGTAAGGTGGCCCGGTTGTCATATCTGGACGAGCGTCGAACCGGAGATCGTGACTACTACCGCCTCCTCCTCCCATCACCTTTCTCCCGCCTTCCCCGGCCGTGCCCCGTGGGGTACCGCCGGCAAGCTGCGAGCCTGGCAGCAGGGCGCGATGGAGAAGTACATCCAGGAGCAGCCCCGTGACTTCCTCGCGGTCGCCACGCCGGGCGCCGGCAAGACCACCTTCGCCCTGACCCTCGCGTCCTGGCTGCTGCACCACCACGTGGTGCAGCAGATCACCGTCGTCGCGCCCACCGAGCACCTGAAGAAGCAGTGGGCCGCCGCCGCCGCGCGCATAGGGATCAAGCTGGACCCCGACTACAGTGCCGGGCCACTCAGCAAGGAGTACGACGGGGTCGCCATCACCTACGCCGGTGTCGGTGTGCGGCCGATGCTGCACCGCAACCGGTGCGAACAGCGCAAGACGCTGGTCATCCTGGACGAGATCCATCACGCCGGAGACTCCAAGTCCTGGGGCGAGGCCTGTCTGGAGGCCTTCGATCCGGCCACCCGGCGGCTCGCCCTGACCGGTACGCCCTTCCGGTCCGATACGAATCCGATTCCCTTCGTCACGTATGAGGAAGGGAATGATGGGATTCGGCGGTCGTCGGCCGACTATACGTATGGGTATGGGAATGCCCTGGGGGATGGGGTTGTCCGGCCTGTTATTTTCCTGAGCTACAGCGGCAACATGCGGTGGCGTACCAAGGCCGGTGACGAGATCGCGGCGCGGCTCGGTGAGCCGATGACCAAGGACGCCGTCTCCCAGGCCTGGCGTACCGCGCTCGACCCGCGCGGCGACTGGATGCCCAATGTGCTGCGCGCCGCCGACCAGCGGCTCACCGAGGTCCGGAAGTCGATTCCGGACGCGGGTGGGCTTGTCATCGCCAGTGATCAGGATTCCGCGCGGTCCTACGCCAAGCTCATCCGGGAGATCACCGGGACCAAGGCGACCGTCGTGCTGTCCGACGACGCGGGGGCTTCTGGGCGTATCGACGAGTACAGCGAGAACACCGCTCGGTGGATGGTCGCCGTCCGGATGGTGTCCGAGGGCGTCGACGTGCCGCGGCTCGCCGTCGGCGTGTACGCGACCACCATCTCGACGCCGCTGTTCTTCGCGCAGGCCGTCGGGCGCTTCGTGCGATCCCGCAGGCGCGGCGAGACCGCGTCGGTGTTCCTTCCCACCATCCCGAGCCTCCTCGGCTTCGCCAGCGAGATGGAGGTCGAGCGCGACCACGTCCTCGACCGGCCGAAGAAGGAGGGCGAGGAGGACCCGTACGCCGAGTCCGAGAAGGAGCTCGCCGAGGCCGAGAAGCAGCAGGACGAGGACACCGGCGAGCAGGACATGCTGCCCTTCGAGGCGCTGGAGTCCGACGCCGTCTTCGACCGCGTGCTCTACAACGCCGCCGAGTTCGGCATGCAGGCGCACCCGGGGAGCGAGGAGGAGCAGGACTACCTCGGGATTCCTGGGTTGTTGGAGCCCGACCAGGTGCAGTTGCTGCTCCAGAAGCGGCAGGCGCGGCAGATCGCGCACAGTCGCAAGAAGCCGGACACCGAGGCCGATCTGCTGGAGCTGCCGGCCGAGCGGCGTCCGGTGGTTTCCCACAAGGAGCTCCTTGAGCTGAGGAAACAGCTCAACACGATGGTCGGTGCGTACGTTCACCAGAGCGGCAAGCCGCACGGCGTGATCCACACCGAGCTGCGCCGGGTGTGCGGCGGACCGCCGAGTGCCGAGGCCACCGCCGGGCAGATCCGCGAGCGGATCAAGAAGGTGCAGGAGTGGGCCACCCGGATGCGGTGACGCCCCGCCGGTCCTGAATGGCCGAGAGGCCCGTACACAGGCTGTGTACGGGCCTCTCGGCCGTCCCGAGGGGACGGGACGGTGCGGCGAGGACCGGCCCCCACGGTCGGGCCTCGCGCTCCTCCACGCTACGGGCGGCGCCTGGGCGTCCTTGTCCTCCAAAGTCCCCAGTTCGGCTGACTTAGGTCCCGAACCGCCCGTATCCGGTCGCGCGCGCCCGGATTCTGGACGAGGTCTTCCGCTGAGCGGAGCAGGTCGCTACTGTCCCGGCTCAAGCAAACGCCCCGTGGCAGCGCCGCCGCGGAGCGCAGCCGGTGTGCCCGTCCTGCCGGCGGCCTCTGACGTGCGTCGCCGATGGGACCGGTGCCGCAGCTCTCGTACGAGTCCGCTGTCACTCACTCCGAAGGAGAGGGCGTCGTGACCGCGGAGACCTCCCAGACGCTCGACCGGGGACTCAGAGTCCTCAAACTGCTCGCCGACACCGACCACGGCCTGACCGTCACCGAGTTGTCCAACCGACTCGGTGTCAACAGGACCGTCGTCTACCGTCTGCTCGCCACGCTCGAACAGCACGCCCTCGTCCGCCGCGACCTGGGTGGCCGCGCCCGGGTCGGGCTCGGCGTGCTCCGGCTCGGCCGCCAGGTGCATCCGCTGGTGCGGGAGGCCGCGCTGCCCGCGCTGCGCTCGCTCGCCGAGGACATCGGCGCGACGGCCCATCTGACGCTGGTCGACGGGGCGGAAGCGCTCGCCGTCGCCGTCGTCGAACCGACCTGGACCGACTATCACGTGGCCTACCGGGCCGGCTTCCGCCACCCGCTGGACCGCGGGGCGGCCGGGCGCGCCATCCTCGCCGCCCGGCTGGGCGAGCTCATCGAACCGGGCTTCACCCTCACCCACGGCGAGCTGGAGGCCGGGGCCAGCGGGGCCGCCGCGCCGCTCGTCGGGGTCACCGGGATCGAGGGCAGCGTCGGCGTCGTCATGCTCTCGGACGCCGTGCCGGAGCGGGTCGGACCGCGCGTCGTGGACGCGGCCCGGGAGGTCGCCGACGCGCTGCGCTAGGGCATGTGACCGCGGCGGTGACGGGCCGGAGGCGCGGGTCCGCGCCCGCCCGTGACCGGGCCCAGTAGATTGGGGGCGTGTTCTCCAGTCTCTCGCGTCGTCGCGCGCTCGCGCTCTGTGCCGTTCCTGTCGTCGCGCTCTTCGCCGTCGCCGGGCTCGCGCCGCTGCCGTTCTCGATCGCTCAGCCCGGGACGACGGCCGACGTGCTCGGCAAGGACCAGGGGCGTGAGGTGATCACCGTCAGCGGTGTCCCGGTCCGGGCGACCGAGGGGCAGCTGCGGATGACGACGATCCTCGCCACCGGCCCCTCGGAGGACATCGACCTCGCCGAGGTGGCCGACGCCTGGTTCCGTACGGACCGGGCTGTGCTGCCGCGCGAGTCGGTCTACCCGTCGGGCAAGTCCGACAAGGAGATCGAGCGGCGCAACCTCGGGCAGATGAAGGAGTCGCAGGACGCGGCCTCCCTCGCCGCCCTCGGCTACCTGAGCCTTGACCCGAAGCAGGTGAAGGTCGACCTGCACCTCGCCGACGTCGGCGGGCCCAGCGCCGGGCTTCTCTTTTCCCTCGGCATTGTCGACAAGATCGACGGCAATGGTGACGGCGGCGACCTCACCGGCGGCCGGACCGTCGCCGGTACGGGCACGATCACGCCCGACGGCAAGGTCGGCGCGGTCGGCGGGGTGTCCCTGAAGACGCAGGCCGCCGCGCGGGACGGGGCCACCGTCTTCCTGGTGCCGAAGGACGAGTGCTCCCAGGCGCAGGCCGAGCTGCCGAAGGGGCTGCGCCTGGTGCCGGTGACCACCCTCAGCGACGCGGTGTCGTCTCTGCGGGCCCTGGGGCAGGGGCAGGAAGCGAAGGTTCCGAGCTGCTGAGCCCGGTCTTCCCCGACGGGCGGTCCATCGCCCGCCAGGACGGGAGGACCAGGGGTGCGAGCGTGGCCAGGAAGTAGAGCGTGGCGCAGGTGAGCAGGGCCGTGGTGATGCCGGCCCGCTCCACCAGATAGCCGGCCGCCAGGCCGCCGAGCGGGGTGGTGAGCAGCACGCCGGCCGTGCTCGCGCCGCCGACGCGGGCGCGCAGCTCCTCGGGGACGGTCTCGTAGAACACCGTGGTGAGGATCGGGTTGAGCACTCCGGCGCCGAGTCCGCCGAGCGCCATCGTCACGAGCAGCGGCGGGGTGGTGTCGGTGAGGGCCGCGACCGTGTACGGGGGTGCCCCGGCGAGCAGGAAGCCGACGGCGAGGACCGGGCGGCGCGGGAAGCGGTGGCCCACCGTCCCGTACAGCAGCGCGCCGAGCAGGGCGCAGCCGCCGAAGACGGCGACGAGCAGCCCGATGGCGGCCGAGCCGCCGAGCTCCTCGCGGGCGTGCACGGGGAGCAGCACCGCGTTCCAGCTCTGGCCCAGGCCGTTGGTGACCATCACCATCAGGTTGATGCCGAGCAGCAGCGGGGTGTGCACCAGGAAGGAGTAGCCCGCGCGCAGGTCGGAGCGGTAGGCGGCGAGCGAGAGCCTCGGGGCCTCGCGGAGCGGTTCGGCGGAGGGTATGCCCCGGAGTCCGGCGAGGACGAGCAGGGCCGAGGCGCCGAAGGTGACGGCGTCCACGTACAGGACCGTGTCCGCGCCGATGAGGGCGACGAGGAGGCCGGCGAGGGCGGCGCCGGTCATCCGGGCGCCACGGGAGACGGCGTCGTACAGGCTGGCCGCCCGGGGCAGCGGGGTGCCGGCGTGCCGGGCGAGGTCGGGGATGAGGACATGGCGGGCGGTCTCGCCGGGCGCGTGGAAGAGGCCGGTGACGCCCATCAGGGCGCACAGCATCCAGAACTGGAGCACTCCGGCCCGGTTGAGCAGCGGGATCGCGGCGAGCGCGAGGGCGCAGACCAGGTCGGAGGCGATGGAGACGCGGCGGCGGCCGATCCGGTCGATGACGGGGCCGCCGAAGATCGCGGAGAAGACGACCGGCACGGCGGCGAAGAACGCGACCAGGCCCGCCTTGCCGGGGCTGCCGGTGGTCTCCAGGGCGAACCACGGGACGCCGATGAGAGTGAGTGAATTGCCGCTGATGGAGATGGCGTTGGCCGCCAGGACGGTGGCCAGTGGTGTGCGTGCTCGCACGGTGATTCCCCCCGTTGTGGATGACGCCCGGTGGCGGCCGTCAGGCGGTGACGTAGGTGCCGCGCGGCTGCTGGACGGCCAGCTTCAGGCCGAACTCGACCAGCTTCCAGCCGAGTTGGACGCGGACGGAGGTGGCGGGGGTCCCCGGGGTGGCCCGGGCGGCGGCGGCCTCCTGGAGTTCGCCGGCGTTCAGGGTGTGCAGGACGAGGTGGATGTCGGCGTGCATGGCGGGCCCTTCGGTCGGTGTGGTCAGTTCTCGCCGTGCTGGGGGAAGGCGTGGAGGTGCATCCGGACGCGCTGGCTGCCGGGGGCCTCGCGGTCCTCGGTGTCCCGGTACTCGTTGATGAGGGCGTGCAGGCGCGCGTCGAGCTCGCGCAGCCGCTCGGGGGGCAGGTGGAGCGTGAAGTCGCTCATGTCGGAGGCGCCGAGCCAGGTGTCGGCCCACTGGTGCCGGGTGCCCAGGTAGGTGTTGAGCTCCTGGGTGTGGATGGTCGCTATCTCGTGGAGGTAGACCTCGACGGCGCCCTGGACCTCGGGGTCCGGGTGCTCGTACAGGGCCTCGTCGAAGGTCGTGCCCTGGGCCATCGCCTTCCACCAGCGCTCGCGGCCCTTGCCGCGCTCCGGGTCGTCCTCGACGAAGCCGTGGGCGGCGAGCTGGCGCAGGTGGTAGCTGGTGGCGCCGCTGGACTCGCCGAGCCGCTCGGCGAGTTGGGAGGCGGTGGCGGGGCCGTGGTGGCGCAGGGCGCGCAGCAGCTGGATGCGCAGGGGGTGGGCGAGTCCGCGCAGGGAGCGCGGGTCGAGCACGCGGTGGGGCTTCTCGTCGGGGGTGGGCGCGGAGGCCTGCTCCGGCTCGGGCTTCTCGGGCATGACTCCACAGTAGAGTTGCAAAGGACTCTCTGCAATGGTTTTTTGCAGCGAGTTCTTTGCAACTCACCCGGAGGGTCGCCGGAGGGCCCTTCCGTCACCGCCCGGAGGCCCCTCGGGTCACCGCCCGGCGTCGTCCTTCGCGGCCTGCTCCACCAGCGGGATGATCCGCAGCGGGACCGGGTTCTCCATCACGATCGCCGTGGACGCGCGGACGATGCCGTCGAAGCCGACGACCCGGTCGATCACCCGCTGGAGGTCCGCGTTGGAGCGGGCCACCAGCCGGCACAGCATGTCCCCGTGGCCGGTGGTCGTGTGCAGCTCCAGGACCTCCGGGACGGTCGCCAGGTGCTCCCGTACGTCCGCGCCCTGGCCCTGCTTGATCTCCAGGGTCGCGAAGGCCGTGACCGGGTAGCCCAGGGCCGCCGGGTCGACCTGCGGGCCGAAGCCCCGGACCACCCCGTTCGACTGGAGCCGGTCCAGCCGCGCCTGGACCGTGCCGCGGGCCACGCCCAGGCGGCGCGAGGCCTCCAGGACCCCGATCCTCGGCTCCTCCGCGAGGAGCACGATCAGACGTCCGTCCAGATGATCGATCGCCACGGCGGCCTCCTGATGGTCATCATGTACAAGTCGCTCGCCGATGGTGGCGCATCACTGTGCAGATTGACCAGAGGAACAAGAAACTATTGCGCAGCTTGCCGGACGGCGGGACTCTGGCGTCATGACTGAGACCATCGATCACACCCCGACCACCGCGCGTGAGGCCGACCCCTTCCCGGTGAAGGGAATGGACGCGGTCGTCTTCGCCGTCGGCAACGCCAAGCAGGCCGCGCACTACTACTCCACGGCCTTCGGCATGAAGCTGGTCGCCTACTCCGGACCGGAGAACGGCAGCCGCGAGACCGCCAGTTACGTCCTCACCAACGGCTCCGCCCGTTTCGTGTTCACCTCCGTCATCAAGGCCACCAGCGACTGGGGCCGCTTCATCGACGAGCACGTCGCCGAGCACGGCGACGGCGTCATCGACCTGGCGATCGAGGTGCCGGACGCGCGCGCCGCCTACGCCCACGCCGTCGAGCAGGGCGCCACCGGGCTCGTCGAGCCGTACGAGCTCAAGGACGAGAACGGCACCGTCGTCCTCGCCGCCATCGCCACGTACGGCAAGACCCGCCACACCCTCGTCGACCGCTCCGGCTACGACGGCCCCTACCTGCCCGGCTACTCCGCCGCCCAGCCGATCGTCGAGCCGCCGGCCAAGCGCACCTTCCAGGCGATCGACCACTGCGTCGGCAACGTCGAGCTCGGCCGGATGAACGAGTGGTGCGCGTTCTACAACAAGGTCATGGGCTTCACGAACATGAAGGAGTTCGTGGGCGACGACATCGCGACCGAGTACTCGGCGCTGATGTCGAAGGTCGTCGCCGACGGCACCAAGAAGGTCAAGTTCCCGATCAACGAGCCGGCGATTGCGAAGAAGAAGTCGCAGATCGACGAGTACCTGGAGTTCTACGGCGGCCCCGGCGTCCAGCACATCGCGCTCGCCACGAACGACATCGTCGCCACCGTGCGCGCGATGCGGGCGGCCGGCGTCGAGTTCCTGTCCGTCCCGGACGCGTACTACGACACGCTCGGCGAGTGGGTCGGCGACACCCGTGTCCCGATCGACGAGCTGCGCGAGCTGAAGATCCTCGCCGACCGCGACGAGGACGGCTACCTGCTGCAGATCTTCACCAAGCCGGTCCAGGACCGTCCGACCGTCTTCTTCGAGATGATCGAGCGGCACGGTTCGATGGGCTTCGGCAAGGGCAACTTCAAGGCCCTGTTCGAGGCGATCGAGCGCGAGCAGGAGAAGCGCGGCAACCTCTAGGGGCTGCCGGCCACGCACGAGGGGCCCGGCCCGGGTGACGATCCCCGGGGCCGGGCCCTTCCCCACGTCCCGGGCGGCACGGGGGACCGCCCGGGACACACCCCTCGGTCTCTACGCCTTCGTCCTGCTGCCCTCCGCCCGCTTCTTCGGCTCCTCCGGGCGTACGTCCTTGGGGAGTTCGTCCGGGAGGTCGCCCAGGGCCTTGACGGCCTCCCGCGCGCGCGGGGCGAGCAGCGGGGAGAAGTACGGGTTGATCCGCAGGGCCTCCGCCAGATGGCGGCGGGCCGGGCCGCCGGACTCCAGGGCGCGCTCGATCTCGCCCCGGTGGTACGCGAACAGCGCGCTGCGCAGGCCCTCGTCGGTGGCCCGTTTCGCGTACCCCAGGGCCTCCTTGGGCTCGCCCGACCGGTACAGCGCCCAGCCCAGCGCGTCCGCCACCCGCACCGAGCGGTGCCCCCGCGCCCACTCCGCGCGGAGCAGCCGCACCGCCTCCGCCGGGTCGCCGTGGTCCGCCGCGAGCAGGCCGAGCGCCACCTCGGCGCCCGGCAGCCGCTGGGTCCGCAGCCGCCCGTACAGCGTCTGGGCGTCCCCGTCCCGGCCCAGCGAGTCGGACAGCTCGCCCGCCTCCAGGAGGAGGTCGGGGAGCGGCTGCCGGGCCAGGGCCGCCTGCCAGGTGTACGTGGCCTCGTCGGCGCGCCCGAGCGCCGCCAGGCTCCGTGCGCGGCCCGCCAGCGACGGCGGGTCGTCCCGTACGAGGCGCAGCGCCGTGTCGTACGAGCCCAGGGCCTCCGCCGGCTCGCCCCGCTCCCACGCCAGGTCGCCCAGGCGGGCCAGGGCCGCCGCCTTGTCCGCGGCGGTCTCCGAGAGCGCCACCGCGTCCAGGGCCGCCGCGCCCGCGTCCTCGCGCCAGCCGCGGTTGCGGAACAGCCGCGCCGAGCGGGCGCTGACCGCCGCGCCCTTGTGCAGCTCGGCGAGGGTCTCCGTCGCCTTCTGCGCCGCCTTGTAGTCGCCGAGGCCCTCGTAGGCGTCGATCAGCACCGGATACGCCGACCAGCGCTTCGGGTTCGTCTTGCGGACCTGCTCGCCCCAGCGCTTCGCCGTGCCGAAGTCGCCGCGCGCGTTCGCCAGCGCCGCCATGCCCACCTGCGCGTCCAGGTTCCCGCGGTCGGCCGGCAGCACCGTGAGGGAGCGTTGCAGGGCTCCTTGCGCGCGCGAGAAGTCCGCCGGGTCCGCGCGCCGCAGCCCCCGCTCCGTATAGGCCGCGCCGAGCACCGCCCATGAGGCGTCGTCACCGGGATGGGCCTTCAGCCAGCGCTCCCGGTCTCCGATCAGCGCGACCAGATCGGGCAGCGCCGCCCGCGCTCCGGCGTGCGCCGCGCTCACGGCCCGCTCGGCGGGGCCCGGCGGGGGCGCGGGCGTCCGGCCGACCAGCTCGGGCACGTACACCAGCGCCGTCGCGGCGAGCACCGCGCCCACCCCGCAGGCCAGCACCGTCCTCGACACGTTCTCGCTCCTCATGGCGCTCACTGTGCGCCCGCGGGCGGCTGTACGAAGAGCACACGAGCGCCCGTCCCGGCGGGTTCACACCGATGGCCCCGGGTGCCACGCTGGACCCATGGACGATCTTCAGCAGAACGATCTTCAGGCCCGGCTGCACCAGGAACTGCGCGCCGGACTCCCGCCCGAGGCGCTGCTCACCGACCCGGACGTCACCGCCTCGTACGCCCACGACATGGCCGGCTTCTGCGCCGCCGGCGCCCCCGCCGCCGTCGTGCTGCCCCGCACCGTCGAGCAGGTCCAGCACGTCATGCGCACGGCGACCGCGCTGCGTGTCCCGGTGGTCCCGCAGGGCGCGCGTACCGGCCTTTCCGGCGGCGCCAACGCCTCGGACGGCTGCGTCGTGCTCTCCCTGGTCAAGATGGACCGCATCCTGGAGATCGACCCGGTCGACCGGATCGCCGTCGTCGAACCGGGCGTCATCAACGCCGTGCTCTCCCGGGCCGTCGCCGAGCGGGGCCTGTACTACCCGCCGGACCCGTCCAGCTGGGAGATGTGCACCATCGGCGGGAACATCGGCACCGCGTCCGGCGGGCTGTGCTGCGTGAAGTACGGGGTCACCGCCGAGTACGTGCTCGGTCTGGACGTCGTGCTCGCGGACGGGCGGCTGCTGCGGACCGGCCGGCGCACCGCCAAGGGCGTCGCCGGATACGACCTGACCCGGCTCTTCGTCGGCTCCGAGGGGACCCTCGGCATCGTCGTCGGGGCGGTGCTCGCGCTCCGGCCGCAGCCGCCCGCGCAGCTCGCGCTCGCCGCCGAGTTCCCCTCCGCGGCCGCCGCCTGCGAGGCCGTCTGCGCGATCATGGAGCGGGGCCACACCCCGTCGCTGCTCGAACTCATGGACGGCACCACCGTCCGGGCCGTCAACAGGCTGGCCCACATGGGGCTGCCGGACACGACGGAGGCCCTGCTGCTGTGCGCCTTCGACACCCCGGACCCCGGGGCCGACCTGGCCGCCGTCGGGGAGCTCTGCCGGGCGGCCGGGGCCACCGAGGTGGTGCCCGCGGAGGACGCCGCCGAGTCCGAACTGCTGCTCCAGGCCCGCAGGCTGTCGCTCACCGCGCTGGAGACGATCAAGAGCGCGACCATGATCGACGACGTCTGCGTGCCGCGCACGAAGCTGGCCGCGATGCTGGCCGGCACGGCCGCCATCGCGGAGAAGTACGGGCTGACCATCGGGGTCTGCGCGCACGCGGGCGACGGCAACACGCACCCCGTCGTCTGCTTCGACCACGCCGACGAGGACGAGTCGCGGCGGGCGCGGGAGTCCTTCGACGAGATCATGGCGCTCGGGCTCGCCCTGGGCGGCACGATCACCGGTGAGCACGGGGTGGGCGTGCTGAAGAAGGAGTGGCTGGCGAGGGAGTTGGGGCCGGTGGGGGTGGAGATGCAGCGCGGGATCAAGCGGACCTTCGACCCCTTGGACCTGCTGAACCCCGGCAAGCTGTTCTGACCGGAGCCGTCGGTCCCGTACGCGGTTCACAGCTCGCCGTCCGTGGACTCGTCCGACGGCCACGGGTCGCGCAGCCACAGCTCGTCGGCGATCACGGTGGTGGCCAGGAGCTCGGCGAGACCGTCGTCGATGCCGAGCTGCTCGGTCTCGGTGCCCGGCGGCACCGCGCGCAGGGTCCGCTCCAGCCAGGCGGACACCTGCGCGGAGGGGGCCTCCAGGAGGGCGTCGCCGTCGGGGGAGGAGAGCGCCATCAGGATGACGTTGCGCCCGTCGACCTTGGTCGGCCAGATCCGGACGTCGCCGTGGCCGCAGGCCCGGAACACGCCCTCGACGAGGAGCTCGCGGGCGAAGGTCCAGTTGACCGGGTGCTCGGAGCCGATGTGGAAGGTGATGTGCACGGCGTACGGGTCGTCGACGCGGTAGGCGAGGCGGGCCGGGACCGGGATGGAGCGCTCGGGGGACAGGACCAGCTTCAGTTCGAGTTCGCGCTCGACGACGTTGTTCTTCTCGGTGTTCTGCATGGCGTGCTGCCTCTCTCCGGGGCCCGCGGGTGGGCCTTCACAGGGAGAGAGGGGGGTCGGGCCGATTCATTACGCGACTTCGGGAAAGTTTCCGAAGATTTTTTTCGGGGTGGTCCGACGGCCCGGTCGGCGCGGGCCCGAGGATCACACTGAGTGACGAAAACGGGGTTCCGTCCCCCGAAGGCGGGCTTTCTGCCGGGCTCCTTGTCCCCACGGGGGCGTTCTTCGTTACTGTCCTCCTTGGGCGCGGCGCGGTCGGGGCGCTGCCGCGCGGACCAAGGACGTTGTGACTGAACGGAGTCGGGGCAGTGGCTACTCCTCCTGGAGGCGGCGGAGAGGTACCGCGGGCGGGCTACTACCCGGATCCGTCGATCCCCGGGTACATCCGGTACTGGAACGGCGGCGCCTGGGTGCCCGGCACCAGCCGCCCGGCGCCCAAGGAGGGCGAGGCCCTGCCGGCCCCGCCCGTCTCGGTCGCGCCCCAGCTGGCCCCGAGCCCGGCGCCCGCTCCCTCGCTCCCCGCCGCCCCCGCGGTCGAGGAGACCGGGCCGGTCTTCCTCGACGCCGACCCCGAGCCGTCCGCCGCCCAGGAACCCGCCTCGGTGTGGCACGCGACGACCTCCGTCCAGACGGGTTTCGGCGGCGAACGCGACCAGAGGGTCTCCTGGGGCCGGGACGACTCCGCCCTCCCGGCGCAGCAGCCCCCGGCCGACCCGCGCTCCGCGGCCCAGGCCTGGCCCCAGGCGGGCAGCACCCCGGCCGACCCGCGCCGGGCCGCCGAACCGGCGCAGGAGTGGCCCGCGACGGGCGCGCTGCCCGCCCTGCCGGGCCAGGGCCCCGTCGCCGCACCGGCGGCCGCTGCCGGGGCCGTCGCCCCGGCCCCCCTGGACACGCCCGCCCCCGCCGAGGGGCCCGGACCCGTCGGTACGGGCCAGGGCACGGGCGCGCCCGTCTGGCCCGCGGCCGGTGGGCCCGGGGACGACCGGGCGGCCGGTCCGGGCCGGGTCTCCGAGAGCGCCCCGGCGGCTCCCGCGCGGCTCGGCGGCATGCCCGTATCGCCGTCCTGGGCCCAGCAGGCGGCGCAGGCCCCGCAGGTCGCGCAGGCCCCGCAGGTCCAGCCTCAGCAAGCCGCACCGGCCCCCCAAGCCCAGCCCCAGCCGGCCGTGCCCGCCCCCGCGCGCGCGGTAGAGCCCCCGCAGTCTTCCCAGTCCCCCCAGTCCCCCCAGCCCGTCACCCCCTGGAAGCCCCCCGTCGAGGACGTCTTCATGGCGGCCGCGCGGGCGCAGGCCGCCGCGCGGCCGGCGGGGCTGGGGAAGCGGCTGGTGGCGCGGCTCATCGACACCGTCGTGCTCGGGGCGATGGTCGGGGCCGTGTCGTATCCGTTCGTCACCGGCGCCGTCGACCACATCAACGCCAAGATCGAGGCGGCCAAGCAGTCCGGCGTCACCGTCCAGGTGTGGCTGATCGACTCGACGACCTCCGTGCAGTTCGGCGTCGTCCTCGCCGCGCTCCTGGTGATCGGCGCTCTCTATGAGGCGCTGCCCACGTCCCGGTGGGGGCGGACGCTCGGGAAGAAGCTGTGCGGGATCGAGGTGCGGGACATCGAGGCGCACGAGCCGCCCGCGTTCGGCGCCGCGCTGCGCCGCTGGCTGGTCTACAGCCTGCTCGGGCTGCTCGTCCTCGGGGTGCTGAACGTGCTGTGGTGCCTGTTCGACCGCCCCTGGCGGCAGTGCTGGCACGACAAGGCGGCCCGCACCTTCGTCGCGGGGTGAGCCTCAACCGGCCCCGCCGCCGTTCTTGCTGAGCACGAGGTTGGTGGTCCACCCGTCGCCGAACGTGATGTTCTGCTTCGGGTCGTCGTAGGTGTACGCGCCGTCCAGCGGGACGGTCTCGCCGGGGCCGGTGGACTGGAGGATGTCGCAGACCTCGCCGACGGAGTTCACCGGGCTGTCCTTCATGGCGGTCATCAGGTCCATGGGCGCCAGGTCGGCCTTGGCCGCGGGCGAGTTGCTGGCCACGCCGACGACGAGCACGCCGGAGGCCCGGTCGGCCGCCAGCCGCTTCTGGATCGCCTCGACCTGGGGCTGGTCCTCGGTCACGAACTCGTCGGCCACCGTCGGGTCGTCCACGGCCTTGAGGCGCCAGCCGGGGTCGTTCTTGACCTGGCCGCCCGCCAGGGCGTCGAGGATCGGGCGGGCGTGGTCGGAGCTGATCGAGTAGAACTGCCCCTGGGTGTCGCCGGTCACGCTCAGCACGTTGATCCCGACCACCTTGTCGTCGGCGTTGAGCAGCGGGCCGCCGGAGTTGCCCGGGTTCACGGTGGCCGAGTGCTGGATCGTGGACGGGTAGCGGGGGAGCGAGGCGGACGGCTCCGCGTTCTGGACGTCCGGGTTCTGGACCGAGCCGCTGGTGAAGGCGGGCTTCTGCGCGTCGCCCTGGCTGCCGAGCGAGGCCGGGTAGCCGAGCGCGACGACCGTGTCCGCCGCCTGGAGGTCCTTGCTGTCGCCGAACTCCATCGCCTTCAGGTCCGACTGGGGCGAGGTGAACTCCAGCACGGCCAGGTCCTCGCAGGGGTCGATGCCGACCACCCGCACGGGTGCCGCCGGCCGGTCCCCGACCACGGCCTTCAGCGACGCCTCTCCCTGCACCACGTGGGCGGCGGTGGCGATGAGCCCCTTGTCGGCGTCGTAGACGAAACCGCTGCCCGAGCCGGTCTTCCCCAGCACGTGGACGGTGCTGGGCGCGGACCGCTCGTAGATCTCCTTGGGATCCAGGTCGTTCCCGTACGCCGACGCGGTGCCGGCCGTCAGACCGAGTACCAGCGCCGCGGCTCCGAGCGCAGCGCTTGAGGCCCGTGCCTTCATGAGCTCGCCGCCTTTCCCGCGACGGAAGCCCCCTCTTCAGGCTAGGTCCGGCCGGGGGAGGGGTCTTGTACAGCGGTCAAGGTTTGAACGGACAAGCATCCAAGAGTGGCGCCGGGAACCCGCCCGGACGACCCGTCCCCCGAACGGGGGGCGATCGATTGCGGGGCTCCGGCCCCCGGGGTGCACTGCCCCCATGAGCAACGATCAGCCGCCGCCGCCTCCGGACCAGCCGCCCGAGGACGATCCGTTCGCCAAGCGCCCGCCGGACCCCACCCCGCCGAGCCCACCGCCGGGAGGACCGCCTCCCGGAGGACCCCCGCCCGGGGGGACTCCGCCGCCGGGGAACCCGTACGACACCAACATGCCGCCGCCCCCGCCCCCGCCCCCGCAGTACGGCGGCTACGGCGGTGCCTACGGTGGTGCCGATCCGCTCTCCGGGATGCCGCCGCTCGCCGAGTCGGGGCGGCGCATCGCCGCGCGGATCATCGACTGGCTGATCATCGCCGTGCCGCTCGCGATCATCGGCATCCCGTTCGACGTGTACCAGCGGGCGACGCAGAAGGGCAACGACTTCGGGGACACGGTCAACAGCCTCAACGGCGGCGGGCAGCTCGTCTTCCAGCTCATCACCATCGTCGCGTACGTCGGCTACGACACCCTGATGACGGCGAAGCTGGGGCAGACCCTCGGCAAGAAGTGGCTGAAGCTGCGGGTCGCGATGCTCAACGACGGCTCCACGCCGACGATGAACACGTCCCTGATCCGCGCGATCGTGCTGTGGCTGCCCACGCTGATCTGCTGCGCCTGCCTGTGGCCGCTGCTCCTGCTGATCCTGATCCTGGTCGACAAGCCCTACAAGCAGGGTCTGCACGACAAGGCCGCCAAGACCGTGGTGGTGCAGGTCGCCCCGTAAGAGGGCGAAAAGGACGTGGAGTTACGAACGGATCCGGGTGTCGGCCCCGGCGCCCACGGGCGCGGCCGGCACCCGGATCCCGTCGTCTTCCGTGACCGGCTCGACGGCGGTCCGTACCGTCGCCGCAGGGGGGTTGACGGGCCGCCTCCGTACCGGCATCGTCACCGCCACCAGCACCCCGAGGATCAGTCCCGCGGCGCAGATCGCCGCGATGCCGAGCGTCGTGGTCGTGCCGGAGAGCAGCAGCAGGGCGACGGTCGCGAGTACGACGGTGGCCGAGCCGTAGGCGGACTGTGCGGCGGTCGGACGCTGCATGACGGGTACCGTCCCTCGGGCGAGCGTGCGCGTGGCAATGGGCGACTCTACGACGGTGGATGCCCGAGGGGAACGGGAAGTAAGCGTGACCTAACCCACGGTGCGGATGCACGGGGGGCGCAGGGGCGCACGAACCGTCGTCCGGGGATCACCCGGTGTTCGGCGTGCGTTCGATTATCGGAAGTCCGCTCCTGCATAGTGCAGTTGGTATGTTCAAGTCAAGATCTGTCTTTTCTCCTCCAACTCCGGTCGAATGTCGTCACTTGTGACGCGCAAACCCGCCGGCGGATACCCCACACCGGTCCGCGGCGAGGGGCGCCGGGGAGGACAAATCCAAGTGACCAACAGACGACGGGCGATCCGAGCGTCCGCAGTCGTCGTGGCGCTCGCGGCCACCGCCGCCACCGCCTCGACCTTCACCACCGCGTGGGCCGACAACCACGGCAGCGTGCCGTCCGCGGCCGCGCCCGGGGCGCGCTCCGTGGACAAGACCGCGGTCGACCACGACCTCGAAGGCCCGTTCAGCGAGCAGCAGGCGCAGCAGCGCGAGGCCGCCCTGAAGCAGGTGCTGAGCGGCGAGTCCAAGGTCGAGAGCCGCGGCGGCTCGAACGTGGTCAAGCTGGACAACAAGAAGTACGTCGAGCTCGGCCGCGAGAAGACCGACAAGATCTTCACCATCCTCGTCGAGTTCGGCGACCAGGTCGACAACACGACCCTGGTCGACCGCAAGGACGACGACACCCCGGACCTGAAGCCGAAGTACGGCGGCACGCCCGGCCCCCTGCACAACCGCATAGCCCAGCCGGACCGCGCCAACGACAACTCGACGGCGTGGCAGGCGGACTACAACCAGCAGCACTTCCAGGACCTGTACTTCGGCACCGGCAAGGACGCCAAGGGCCAGCCGAAGGAGTCCCTGAAGACCTACTACGAGAAGACCTCGTCCGGCCGTTACTCGGTCGACGGCGCGGTCTCCGACTGGGTCAAGGTCCCGTACAACGAGGCCCGCTACGGCTCGAACTACTGCGGCCAGACCAACTGCGCCAACGTGTGGGACACGGTCCGCGACGGCGTCACCGCCTGGGCCGAGGACCAGAAGGCCAAGGGCCGCACGGACGCCCAGATCAAGGCGGACCTGGCGTCGTACGACCAGTGGGACCGCTACGACTTCGACGGCGACGGCAACTTCAACGAGCCCGACGGCTACATCGACCACTTCCAGATCGTCCACGCGGGCGAGGACGAGTCGGCCGGCGGCGGCGCCGAGGGCACCAACGCCCTGTGGGCCCACCGCTGGTACGCCTACGGCACCGACGCCGGCAAGACCGGCCCGGCGAACAACAAGGCCGGCGGCACCCAGATCGGCAACACCGGCATCTGGGTCGGCGACTACACGATGCAGCCCGAGAACGGCGGCCTCGGCGTCTTCGCCCACGAGTACGGTCACGACCTCGGTCTGCCGGACCACTACGACACCTCCGGCGGCGAGAACTCCACGGGCTTCTGGACCCTCATGTCCTCCGGCTCGTGGCTCGGCACCGGCAAGGACTCCATCGGCGACCTGCCCGGCGACATGAACGCCTGGGACAAGCTGCAGCTCGGCTGGCTGAACTACGCCAAGGTCAACGACTGGCAGCGGGCCACCAAGACCACCCACAAGCTGGGCGTCTCGGAGTACAACACCAAGAACCCGCAGGCGCTCGTCGTCGAGCTGCCGAAGAAGAAGGTCACCACCGATGTCGTGGCTCCCGCCGAGGGCGCCTCGCAGTGGTGGAGCAACATGGGTGACGACCTCAAGAACACCCTGACCCGCCCGGTCGACCTCACCGGCAAGAGCGCGGCCTCCCTGGAGCTCCAGGGCTGGTACGACATCGAGCAGGACTACGACTTCCTGTACGCCGAGGTCTCGACCGACGGCGGCGCCAACTGGACCGCCCTCGACGGCACCGCCGACGGCGTCGCGCTCCAGAAGGACGCCTCCGGCGCCCCGGCCCTGACCGGCGCCTCGGAGAAGCACCAGAAGCTGGTCTACGACCTCGGTGCCTACGCGGGCAAGAAGTTCGACCTCCGCTTCCGCTACCAGACGGACGGCGGCGCGGGCGGCAAGGGCTTCACGGCCGACGCCATCACCCTGACCGCCGACGGTGCCCCCGTCTTCTCGGACAACGCCGAGAACGGTGACAACGGCTGGGTCTCCAAGGGCTTCTCGCGCATCGGCAAGGGCTTCGAGAAGGAGTACGAGCAGTACTACATCGCGGAGAACCGCCAGTACGTCTCGTACGACAAGACCCTCAAGGTCGGCCCGTACAACTTCGGCTTCACCGGTGACAAGGCCAGCTGGGTCGAGCACTACCCGTACCAGAACGGTCTGCTGATCTGGAAGTGGGACCTGTCCCAGAAGGACAACAACACCTCCCAGCACCCGGGTGTCGGCCGCATCCTGCCGATCGACGCCCACCCGAGCCCGCTGAAGTGGTCGGACGGCGGCCTGATGCGTGCCCGCGTCCAGGCGTACGACTCGCCGTTCAGCATCTCCCGCACCGACGGCTTCGCGCTCCACAAGGCCGGCGTCGGCACCTGGGTCCCGTCCCAGGCCGGCAACCCGGTCTTCGACGACCGCAACGGCGTCTACTGGTACAAGGAGACCGCGCGTGCCGGTGTCCAGGTAACTGACACCAACACCAAGATCCAGGTCGTCAAGGAGCCGAGCAACGGCCAGACGATCACGGTCCAGGTGGGCCCCGCGACCAAGTAGTGACGAAGTAATTTCACATCGTCGCAGGTCAAACCATGATCGGCCGTCGCCCTCTAGCGGGCGGCGGCCGATCGTGTTTAGGTGCCTCTTACGGCCTCTGGCCGCCCGACCTTATTGACAGTCGATCCACGGGGGAGTGGTTCCGCATGCCCAATGGAGGGTTCTGCAGACTGCCGGGAGGCAGTGTCGTCGTCGCCATAGGACTGCCCAGTCCGGCCGGCGACGGGGCCACCGTCCGCTTCCTGGTGCACGCCGCGAACCGTGCCCGCGCCCTGACCCGGCTGCGGAACCTGGGCCTGCGGGCGGTCTATCTGCGGGGCAACACCGAGCCGCCGACGCCGGACGAGATCACGGCCGTCCTGCACCACCCGGACGGGATGCTGTGGCGGATCACCGCCCAGGAGCTCTGGCACCCCATACGCTCGCTCCCGAAGGCGGCCTAGCGGCGCCTTCGGCTAGGCGACCACGGGCTCCCCGGTGAGCGCCACGCCCGCCGCCCGCAGCTCCGTCAGGGCGCGCTCGGTGGTCTCCCTGGCCACCCCCGCGGTCAGGTCGAGCAGCACCTGGGTGCGGAAGCCCTCCCGGGCCGCGTCCAGGGCGGTCGCCCGCACACAGTGGTCGGTGGCGATGCCGACCACGTCGACCTCGGTGACCTGCCGCTCGCGCAGCCACTCCGCGAGGGTCTCGCCGTTCTCGTCCCGGCCCTCGAAGCCGCTGTACGCGGCCGCGTAGGCGCCCTTGTCGAAGACGGCGTCGACCGCCCCGGAGGCGACCGCGGGCGCGAAGTTCGGGTGGAAGCCCACGCCCTCCGTGCCCGCGACGCAGTGTCTGGGCCAGGAGTCGACGTAGTCCGGGTGCTCGGAGAAGTGGGCGCCCGGGTCGATGTGGTGGTCGCGGGTGGCGACCACGTGCCGGTAGGCGGCGCCGGCCGCCTGGCCGACCAGGTCGGTGACGGCGGCGGCGACGTCCGCGCCCCCCGCCACGGCGAGGCTGCCGCCCTCGCAGAAGTCGTTCTGGACGTCCACGACGATCAATGCGCGGTGCATGGCGGGTGTCCTTAGCGCGTCGGATGGGGTGGGTTGTGAGCCTAGAGACTTCCCCCTCCGGAGGGGAGGGGGCGTCTCCCCGGCGTTCGCGCGCCCCCGAGGGGGCGCACGTCCGGGCCGCCGGCCGCTACACGTACTCCGTGGGCAGCACCGGCTCGCCCCGGGACAGCTGGATCGCCGACATCGGCAGCCCCGCCCGGGCCGCGATGTGCCGGGCGCGCGCCGCCTCCAGCGGCTCGCGGGCCACCACGTCGCCGCCCTTGACCAGCTGGACCAGGAGCTGCCGGTCGACCAGGGCGGCCGGGACCGGACCGGTGCCGACGACCTCGGCCTCGGCGACCCCGGCGGCGTCGGTCCTGCGGGCGGCCCACTTGCGGCCGCCGACGGAGGCCTTGCCGCCCACGGACTTCTTGGCGACCGGGATCAGCGGCGCCTTGGGGTCGGCCGAGGCGGCCCGGGCGACCAGCTTGTAGACCATCGAGCAGGTCGGGTGGCCGCTGCCGGTCACCAGCTGGGTGCCCACCCCGTACGCGTCGACCGGCGCCGCCGCGAGCGAGGCGATGGCGTACTCGTCGAGGTCCGAGGTGACCACGATCTTGGTGTCCCGCGCGCCCAGCTCGTCGAGCTGCGCCCGCACCCGGTGGGCGACGAGCAGCAGGTCGCCGGAGTCGATCCGGACCGCCCCGAGCCCGGGTCCCGCCACCTCGACGGCGGTACGGACGGCCTCGGCCACGTCGTAGGTGTCGACCAGGAGGGTGGTGCCGCCGCCGAGCGAGTCGACCTGGGCGCGGAAGGCGTCGCGCTCGGTGTCGTGCAGGAGGGTGAAGGCGTGCGCGGAGGTGCCGACGGTCGGGATGCCGTAGCGGAAGCCGGCCGCCAGGTCGGAGGTGGAGTCGAAGCCGCCCACGTAGGCGGCGCGCGAGGAGGCGACGGCGGCGAGCTCGTGGGTGCGCCGGGCGCCCATCTCGATGAGCCGCCGGCCGCCCGCCGCCGCCGACATCCGGGAGGCGGCGGCCGCGATGGCGGAGTCGTGGTTGAGGATCGAGAGGATCACGGTCTCCAGGAGCACGCACTCGGCGAAGGAGCCCTCGACCCGCAGCACCGGCGAGCCCGGGAAGTACACCTCGCCCTCCGGATAGCCCCAGATGTCGCCGGAGAAGCGGTATCCGGCGAGCCACTTCAGGGTCGGCTCGTCGACGATCCCGCGCTCGCGCAGGAAGCCGAGCACGTCCGCGTCGAAGCGGAAGTTCTCCACGGCGTCGAGCACCCGGCCGACGCCCGCCACCACGCCGTAGCGGCGCCCCTCGGGCAGCCGGCGGGTGAAGACCTCGAAGACGGACCGGCGGTCCGCGGTGCCGGCCCGCAGGGCCGCCTGGAGCATCGTCAGCTCGTACTGATCGGTGAAGAGCGCCGTCGACGGAACGTCCACCGGCAGCCCAAGGTCCGCAGCGTTCATAGGAGGATACTACCGCAGTATTCGTCACTCTGACGAATAGGGGCGCGCCGAGGCCACCCCGTTTATGCGGGCGGCCGGTCAGGGTGGCAGCATGGGGTAAGTGAGCGTTGCGCCTATCGAGATCGAACGGACCGAATCGGCCGAGGAGGTCTCCGCCGTCGTCGAACCCGACGTGCCCTGGGTGACCCTCGTGCACAACGACCCGGTCAACCTGATGAGCTATGTCACCTACGTCTTCCAGGCGTACTTCGGCTACTCCAAGGACAAGGCGCACAAGCTGATGCTCGACGTGCACAACAAGGGCCGCGCGGTGGTCTCCAGCGGCACCCGCGAGGAGATGGAACGGGACGTGCAGGCGATGCACGGCTACGGGCTGTGGGCGACCCTCACCCAGGACCGCGGCTGATGGCGGGCCGCTTCGAGGCGCTCCCGGGCGGCGGCGGCGCCATCGCGCTCGACGAGGTCGAGATCTCCATCCTCCGCTCCCTCGCCGTGCAGCTCCTGGAGCTGATCGGCCCCGGCGAGGAGCCGGTGGAGGGCGAGGACCCGCTGGCCGCGCTCTTCGCCGAGGGGCCGAGCGAGCCGCCCTCCGACCCGGCGCTGCGCCGGCTCTTCCCCGACGCGTACGGGGACGAGAGCGACGAGCTGCGGCAGGCCGCCGCCGACTTCCGCCGCTACACGGAGAACGACCTGCGCGCCCGCAAGCGCGAGGACGCGCTCGCCATGGTCCGCAGCCTCGACTCGCTCGCCGGTGACGCGGCCGGCGAGAGCGGCGCCGTCCTGGAGCTGGATCCCGAGCACTCCCGCGCCTGGCTCGGCACCCTCAACGACCTGCGGCTGACCATCGGCACCCGCCTGGAGGTCACGGACGACGACGAGAGCGAGCAGCTGTACCGGCTGCCCGACTCCGATCCGCGCAAGCCGATGGTGATGGCGTATCTGTGGCTCGGGGCGCTCCAGGAGTCACTCGTGGAGACGCTCCTGTCGTAGCGGGAGGCCCGTTTCGGCGCGCGGACGGGGTGTTCGCTCAGCGGACGCTCAAATCCGGATAACGAATACGTTACCCAAGCGCTCATGTTTGCTCCATTAAGTCCCTTTTATCCCCCTTTTCGTGTGGTGCGCGTCACCCATGCCCTCATTGATCACGGATAAGCCCGTGATAAATCTTCACGACCACCCGGGGACGCCACCCCTGTTCCCGGGGGCGCTTTGGCCGGCTGACCGCCGGTAGCACTCCATCCATATCCGGGGGGATCAGGACCTGATCCGCAGCAGACGCTCTGGCAGTCGCGCGGATCGGCATGGAGAAAGGCGCACCACCATGACCTCAGTGCAGGTCGACAAGCAGCACGACGGCAATGAGGCCGCGGACTCCGCCTCCGGCGAGGGTTACCACCGGGCGCTCGGCGCCCGTCAGATCCAGATGATCGCGATCGGCGGTGCCATCGGCACCGGACTCTTCCTCGGCGCGGGCAAGGGCATCTCCATCGCGGGACCCAGCCTGATCCTCGCGTACGCCGTCGCGGGCCTCGTCATCTTCTTCATCATGCGGGCGCTCGGCGAACTCCTCATGTACCGGCCGGTGTCGGGCTCCTTCTCGGAGTACGCCCGCGAGTTCATCGGCCCCTTCGCGGGCTTCGCGACGGGCTGGACGTACTGGCTCTTCTGGGTCGTCACGGGCATCACCGAGGTCACCGCGGCGGCGACCTACATGACGTACTGGTGGGACATCCCCCAGTGGCTCTCCGCCCTGGTCTTCACCGTGATCCTCTACGGTGCCAACCTGATCTCCGTGAAGCTCTTCGGTGAGCTGGAGTTCTGGTTCTCCATGGTCAAGGTCACCGCGATCGTCGGCATGATCCTGATCTGTGCCGGCATCCTCACCCTCGGCTTCTCCGACGCGGGCGACACCGCCTCCGTCACCCACCTGTGGGACCTCGGCGGCTTCTTCGCCGGCAAGGACGGCATCCTCTCCACCCTGATGACCCTCCAGATGGTCATGTTCGCCTTCCTCGCCGTCGAGCTGGTCGGCGTCACCGCGGGCGAGTCCAAGGACCCGAAGACGGTCCTGCCGAAGGCGATCAACACCGTGCCGTGGCGCATCGCCGTCTTCTACGTCGGCGCGCTGATCATGATCCTGTCGGTCGTCCCGTGGACCGAGTTCCAGCCCGGCGTCAGCCCGTTCGTCGCCGCCTTCGAGAAGATGGGCCTCAGCGTCGGCGCGGCGATCGTCAACTTCGTCGTCCTGACGGCGGCCCTGTCCTCCTGCAACTCGGGCATGTACTCCACCGGCCGCATGCTGCGCGACCTCGCGCTCAACGGCCAGGGCCCGAAGGTCTTCACCAAGCTGACCAAGTCCGGCACCCCGCTGGTCGGCACCACCTTCTCCGCCGCGCTGATGATGGTCGGCGTCTGGGTCAACTACCAGTGGCCCGGCGAGGCGTTCAACTACGTCGTCTCCTTCGCCACCATCTCCGGCATGTGGGCCTGGATCGTCATCCTGATCTGCCAGATCCGCTACCGCCTGAAGGCCGACCGGGGCGAGCTCCCGCAGTCCTCGTTCAAGGCGCCCGGCGGCATCTGGTTCAGCGCCTTCGCGCTCGCCTTCATCACGATGGTCGTCGTGACCATGGCCATGGACGCCGGCAACCGGGTCGCGCTGTACGGCGCTCCCGTCTGGGGCCTGGTCCTCGCCGTCTCCTACCTGGTCCTCAAGGCCCGCAACCCCGAGGGCGCCGCCTTCGCCAAGCGGGCGGACCGGGAGTCGGTCGAGTCCTGACCAGCCGCTGACCAGCCTCTGACGCGCCTCTGACCTGCAAGGTCTCAGCATGCGGGCCGTTCCGTACCACTTCTCGGTACGGGGCGGCCCGTCTGCTTATCCTGTCGGCATGCTGACCATCACCCGGGCCCTGTACGACCAGATCGTGGAACACTCCCGCGCGGACCACCCCGACGAGGCCTGCGGCGTGGTCGCCGGTCCGGTCGGCAGCGGCCGCCCCGAGCGCTTCATCCCGATGCTGAACGCCGCCCGCTCGCCCACCTTCTACGAGTTCGACTCCGCCGACCTGCTCAAGCTCTACCGCGAGATGGACGACCGGGACGAGGAGCCCGTGATCGTCTACCACTCGCACACCGCGACCGAGGCCTACCCGTCCCGTACGGACATCTCCTACGCCAACGAGCCGCAGGCCCACTACGTCCTCGTCTCCACCGCCGACACCGACGGCGCGGGCCCCTTCCAGTTCCGCTCGTTCACGATCGTCGAGGGCGTCGTGACGGAGGAAGAGGTCGAGGTCGTCGAGGCCTACGCGTAGGCCGATCCCCCGAAGCCCCGCCCGCCCGACGGCGGGTGAGAGACTGTCGGGAAACGAGGGCGGCAGGACCCAGGAAGCCGGTGTGAATCCGGCACGGTCCCGCCACTGTGACCCGCCCCTGACCAGGGCCGGAAGCCAGGAACTGACCTGCCGCCTGCCAGCACCGACCGGGGACGCGGAGATCCCCGTCTGGAGGCCTTCCCATGTCCTGGTACCGCCCGCTGCTGCCCGCCGCCGTCCTCATACCTCTCCTCGCGGCCTGCTCGGCCCCCGCGAGCGACCCCGTCGGCGGCAAGGCCGCCCCCGGCTTCCCGTACACCGTCTCCAACTGCGGTGTCACGACCACCTATCAGGCCCCGCCGAAGCGCGCGGTGACCATGAACCAGCACGTCACCGAGGTGATGCTCGCCCTCGGACTCCAGAAGTCCCTGGTCGGCACCGCCTACCTCGACGACGCCGTCCTCCCCGCGTACAAGAAGGCCTACGACGCCGTCCCCGTCCTCGCGAAGGAGTACCCCTCCAAGGAGGCGCTGCTCGCCGCCAACCCCGACTTCGTGTACGGCGGTTACGCCTCCGCCTTCGACGCCAAGGCCGGCCGGAGCCGCGACGACCTCAAGCGCTCCGGCATCGCCTCCCGCCTCAACACCGAGTACTGCCCCTCCGGCGCCACCGGCCTCGACGACGTCTACCGCGAGGTCGACGAGGTGGGCCGCACCTTCGGCGTCCCCGACCGCGCCGCCGCCTGGACCCGCGAGGCCAGGGCCGGGGTCACCGCCACCGAGAAGCGCCTGAAGGGCACCGCCCCCGTCTCCGTCTTCGTCTACGACAGCGGCGACAAGACCGCGTTCACCGCCGGCGGCAAGGGCATCGGCAACGAGCTGATCACCCGGGCCGGCGGCCGCAACGTCTTCGCCGACCTCGACAAGACCTTCGGCGACGCCACCTGGGAACAGGTCGTCGCCCGCAAGCCCGACGTCATCGTCATCTACGACTACGGCTCCACCACCGTCGAGCAGAAGAAGCGCCGCCTCCTCGACGACCCGGCCCTGCGCGAGGTCCCGGCCGTCAAGAACCGCCGCTTCGCCGTGCTGCCGCTCTCCGACGCCGTCCTCGGCGTCCGCGCCCCCGGAGCCGTAGGGAAGCTGGCCGACCAGCTCCACCCCGCGGCCCGATGACCCGGCTCCGCCACGCGTCCGTCGTCGCCGGACTGCTCGTGGCGCTCGCCGCGGCCGTCCTCGCGGCCCTCGCGCTCGGCTCCGTCCGCATCCCGCCCGGTCAGGTGCTCGACGCCCTGACCGGGCGGGCCGGCCCCTCCCCGTACCGCACGATCGTGCTCGACGTCCGGCTGCCCCGGGTGCTGCTCGGGGCGGTCGTCGGCGCCGGGCTCGCCGTCGTCGGCGCCGTGCTCCAGGCCCTGGTCCGCAACCGGCTCGCCGACCCGTTCCTGCTCGGCATCTCCTCCGGAGCCTCCGCCGGAGCCGTGTTCGTCCTGGTCCTGGGGGGTGGCGCCGGGATCGTCGGGGGCGTCACCACCACCGTCGCGCTGCCCGCCGGGGCCTTCGCGGGCGCCCTGCTCGCCCTCGTCCTCGTCTATGCGCTTGCCCGGCGCGGCGGCACCATGACCGGCTCACGGCTGGTCCTCGCCGGGGTCGCCGTCTCGTACATCCTGTCCGCCCTCACCACCCTGCTGCTCGTCCTCGCCGGGCGGCCCGAGCAGTTCCAGGAGGCCCTCTTCTGGTCCCTCGGCGGACTCGGCAGCGCCCGCTGGGACAGCCTCGTGCTGCCCGCCGCCGTCCTCGCCCTCGGCATCGGCGCCCTGCTCACCCTCTCCCGCCCGCTCGACCTGCTGCTCGTCGGCGAGGAGGGCGCCACCGTCCTCGGCCTGGACACCGCCCGCTTCCGCGCGGCCGTCTTCGTCCTCGCCTCCCTCGTCACCGCCGTCATGGTCGCGGCCAGCGGAGCCGTCGGCTTCATCGGCCTGATGGTCCCGCACGCCGCCCGCATGGCCGTCGGCGCGCCGCACCGGCGCCTGCTGCCGGTCGCCGCGCTCGGCGGGGCGCTCGCCCTGGTCCTCGCGGACCTGGCCGCCCGTACCGTCGCCGCGCCCCAGGACATCCCCGTCGGCGTCCTCACCGCCCTCACCGGCGGCCCCTTCTTCCTCTGGCTGATGCGCCGCCGCGCGGACGGAGCGACCGTATGACCGAGCTCAGGGTCGAGGCCCTCTCGTACGAGGGGCGGCTGTACGCGGCCGACCTCGTCGCCCGCCCCGGCGAGACCGTCGGCCTCGTCGGCCCCAACGGCAGCGGCAAGACCACCCTGCTGCGCTGCGTCTACGGCACCCTCACCGCCACCTCGGGCCGCGCCCTCCTCGACGGCGACGACCTGCACGCGCTCGGGCCCCGGGCGCGGGCCCGCCGGGTGGCGACCGTGCCGCAGGAGAGCGCCCTGGAGTTCGAGCTGACCGTCCGCGAGCTGGTCGCCCTCGGCCGCTCCCCGCACAAGCGCTTCTGGGAGGGCGACACCGAGCGGGACCGGGAGCGGGCGGACGCGGCCCTCGACCGGGTCGGCATCCTGGAGCTCGCCGACCGCCCGTACCCCGACCTCTCCGGCGGCGAGCGGCAGCGGGCCCTGGTCGCCCGGGCGCTCGTCCAGGACCCGGCGCTGCTCGTCCTCGACGAGCCCACCAACCACCTGGACATCCGCTACCAGCTGGAAGTCCTCTCCCTCGTCCGCGACTTGGGCACCACCAACCTCCTCGCCCTGCACGATCTGACCCTCGCCGCGGCCTACTGCGACCGGCTCTACGTCCTGGACCAAGGGAGGGTCGTCGCCGAGGGCGCTCCGGCGGAGGTCCTCACACCGGCCCTCCTTGCGGCCGTCTACGGGGTGGAAGCCGAGGTCATCCCGCATCCGGCCACCGGCACTCCGCTCGTCGTCTACCTGCCCCGTCCGCCCGTTGGTCGGAAACTGTCCGTCATGTGAGATCACATTCCGGAACCCGGACCGGGAATCGATACGATGAGCGCATGGTTTCCCACGACGTGAGCGAAGAGACGCCGGGCACACCCCTGCTCGTCGCACGCCTGCACGTCGATCTGTGCCGCCTCGCCAGCGCGATCTGTACGCCGCGCGCCGCGCTCTGAACGACCCGGCCGAGCGCATCTCACCCGCAAGACCCCCCGCGCGGGGGCCAGAGCCGCGCGCCATCCCTTCCGAGCTCGTTCCGACAGGAGCCCACCCCATGGCCATCGAGGTCCGCGTCCCGACCATCCTCCGCACCTACACCGACGGCGCCAAGGCCGTCGAGGGCAGCGGCGGCACCCTCGCCGAGCTCTTCGCCGACCTGGAGTCCCGCCACACCGGGATCGAGGCCCGCATCGTCGACGGCGGCAAGCTGCGCCGCTTCGTCAACGTCTACCTGAACGACGAGGACGTCCGCTTCCTCGACGGCATCGACACCAAGCTCACCGACGGCGACAACGTCACGATCCTGCCCGCGGTCGCGGGTGGCATGGTCTGATCCACATGCGCTACGACTCCCCGCTGGCGGCGGTCGGCAACACGCCCCTGGTCCGGCTGCCGCGGCTGTCCCCCTCGGACGACGTCCGCATCTGGGCCAAGCTGGAGGACCGCAACCCCACCGGCTCGGTCAAGGACCGCCCCGCGCTCCACATGATCGAGCAGGCCGAGAAGGACGGCCGGCTCACCCCCGGCTGCACCATCCTGGAGCCCACCAGCGGCAACACCGGCATCTCGCTCGCGATGGCGGCCAAGCTCAAGGGCTACCGCATCGTCTGCGTCATGCCGGAGAACACCAGCGAGGAGCGCCGCCAGCTGCTCGCCATGTGGGGAGCCGAGATCATCTCGTCCCCCGCGGCGGGCGGCTCCAACACGGCGGTCCGCGTCGCCAAGGAGCTCTCCGCCGAGCACCCGGACTGGGTGATGCTCTACCAGTACGGCAACCCGGACAACGCGGGCGCGCACTACGCCACCACCGGCCCCGAGATCCTGGCCGACCTGCCGTCGATCACCCACTTCGTGGCGGGCCTCGGCACCACCGGCACCCTGATGGGCGTCGGCCGCTACCTGCGCGAGCACAAGCCCGACGTCAAGATCGTCGCCGCCGAACCGCGCTACGACGACCTGGTCTACGGCCTGCGCAACCTCGACGAGGGCTTCGTCCCCGAGCTGTACGACGCCTCCGTCCTCACCACCCGCTTCTCGGTCGGCTCGGCCGACGCGGTCACCCGCACCCGCGACCTGCTCCAGCAGGAGGGCATCTTCGCGGGCGTCTCCACCGGCGCGGCCCTGCACGCGGCCATCGGCGTCGGCAACAAGGCGGTCAAGGCGGGCGAGAGCGCCGACATCGTCTTCGTCGTCGCGGACGGCGGCTGGAAGTACCTGTCGACCGGCCTCTACACGGCGGCGACGACGGAAGAGGCGATTGCGGCGGTGCAGGACCAGCTCTGGGCGTAGCCGCCCGCCCCTTCTTCCGTGCTTGTTTCAGTGCGCCAGATGGCGGACCTGGTCCCAGACCACCGGGTCCGCCGTTCCCACTTTCCGGCGGAAGTCCACCACGGGCACGTCCCGCAGCTCGTCCGTCTCCAGGAAGCTGGGCCGGCCCTGCGCGTCGCCCACCGAGCCGGGCGGCAGCGCGATCACCCCGGGGCGCTCGTCGTGGTACTTGCTGGTGATCTTGGCGACCAGCGCGCTGTCCCCGCGCAGCCCCAGGACCAGGCACGGCCGGTCCTTCGAACCCGGGCCGTCCTCGAACGGCACCTCCGCCCACCAGATCTCACCCGGCCGCGGCGCCCGCGCGGGGGCCTGCCCGGCGGGGGGCTTCCGCGCCGGAGCCCTGCCGCGCGGGGCCTTGCCGCGCGGTGCCGGGCGGGTGGGGCGGGCCGGCGGGCGGCTGCGGCCCGCCGGGCGGCGTCCCGATCGGCGCCGTCCGTCGGCCAGCGCCACGACGAGCGCGATCACCACGACCGCGACCAGCGCGGGCCACCATGACGTGTCCATACCTCAAGACCGTACCGTCGGGCCCCCCGCCCCGCCCGGGCGCCCCGCCATCCATCCGAACCGGTGACAGAGCCCGTGAGTTCGCCCACAACGGGCCGCCACGGAGGAGCGACGGACCGTGAGGCGCCTTACGCTCGACAGATCGCACGACCTCCCCTCTCCGCGCGCTTTCCGCACCCGTCCACGGAGGTTCACGCTCCATGAAGCTCACCGTCGTCGGCTGCTCAGGGTCGTTCCCGTCCGCGGATTCGGCCTGTTCGAGCTACCTCGTAGAGGCCGACGGCTTCCGGCTGCTCCTCGACATGGGCAACGGCGCCCTGGGCGAGTTGCAGCGCCACATCGGTCTGTACGACCTGGACGCGATCTTCCTCAGTCATCTGCACGCCGACCACTGCATCGACATGTGTGTCTATTTCGTCGCGCGCTACTACCGCCACGAGGGCGGCCGCTGCGAGGCGATCCCCGTGTACGCCCCGGAGGGCGCGGAGCAGCGGCTGACCACGGCGTACGCGGACGCGCCCTCGCCGACCGCGATGAGCGAGGTCTTCGACTTCCGCACGCTGAAGTCGGCCTCCTTCGAGATCGGCCCGTTCTCCGTCCGTACGGAGAAGGTGTGCCACCCGGTCGAGGCGTACGCGATCCGCATCGAGCACGGCGGCCGCGTGCTGACCTACTCCGGCGACACCGGGGAGTGCGACGCGCTGGACGAGCTCGCCCGCGGGGCCGATCTCTTCCTGTGCGAGGCCTCCTTCACGTACGGCAAGGAGGACATCCCGGCCCTCCACCTCAACGGCCGCGAGGCCGGCGCCCAGGCCACCCGCGCCGACGCCGGCCGCCTGGTGCTGACCCACATCCCGCCGTGGACGGACGGCGAGCGGAACCTGGCGGACGCGCGCGAGGTGTACGGGGGCCCGGCGGAGCTGGCGTACGCGGGCGCGGTGTACGAGGTCTGAGACGGGACGGACATTCTGAACCGGGACGGACATGGGGAAGGCCCCGGAACCCAGCTGGGTTCCGGGGCCTTCCCCATGTGCGGGGGAGGGGCTCACGCCTTGGTGAGGTCCTCGATCTCCTCCTCGGGCTCGCGGCCCGGGGTGGGGAGGTTGAACTTGATGATCGCGAAGCGGAAGACCACGTAGTAGATCGCCGCGAAGACGAGGCCGATCGGGATGATCATCCACGGCTTGGTCGCGTGGCTCCAGTTCAGGGCGTAGTCGATGAAACCGGCCGAGAAGTTGAAGCCCGCGTGGACACCGAGGGCCCAGGTGACGGCCATCGACACGGCGGTCAGCACCGCGTGCAGCACGTACAGGATCGGCGCGATGAACATGAAGGAGAACTCGATCGGCTCCGTGACACCGGTGACGAAGGAGGTCAGGGCCAGCGAGACCATCATGCCCATCACGACCTTGCGGCGCTCGGGGCGGGCGCAGTGCGCGATGGCGATGGCGGCGGCCGGGAGGCCGAACATCATGATCGGGAAGAAGCCGGACTGGAACATACCGGCGGACGGGTCACCGGCCAGGAAGCGCGGGATGTCGCCGTTGACGACCTCGCCGGCGGCGTTGGTGAAGTCGCCGAGCTGGAACCAGGCCACGGTGTTCACGAACTGGTGCATGCCGATCGGGATCAGCGCGCGGTTGACGCCACCGAAGATGGCCGCGCCGCCGGCGCCGAGGCTGGTCATCCACTCACCGAAGCTGGAGATGCCGGTGCCGATGGGCTCCCAGACGAGACCGAAGAACACACCCACGATGAGGCCGACGAAGGCCATGATGATCGGGACGAGACGGCGGCCGTTGAAGAAGCCGAGCCAGTCGACCAGCTTGGTGCGGTGGTACTTCTGCCACAGCACCGCGGCCAGCAGACCCATGATGATGCCGCCGAGGACACCGGGGTCGTTGTACTTCGCGGCGATGTCCGCGCCGTCCTGGACCTTCGCCTCGACGACGGGGAAGGCCTCGAGGACCTTGCTGTAGACCAGGAAGCCGACGACCGCGGCGAGCGCGGTCGAGCCGTCGGCCTTCTTGGCGAAGCCGATGGCGACACCGACACAGAAGAGCAGGGGGAGCGCGCCGGTGATGGCGCCACCCGCGTTGCCGAAGACGGCGGAGACCTTGTCCCAGCCGAGGCCGTCGGCGCCGAACACGTCGGGCTGGCCAAGACGAACCATGATGCCCGCGGCCGGCAGCACGGCGATCGGCAGCTGCAGGCTGCGACCGACCTTCTGCAGGCCCTGGAACAGGCCGGATCCGCGCTTCTTCGCGGGAGCGGCGGCCTGGGCGGTGGCCGTACTCATCAACTTCCTCCAGTAGGCAAGGCGCCGCCAGAGGACAGTGAAAGGGGGTGACGGCGACGTCTCGTGGAACGCGGTGGTCTGGACCGCGTGGTCTACACCAATTAATGGTGTAGACCAGTTGTAGCACGTGAGACTTAGATAAGGAACCTTCGAATTTTGTGGGCTCAGCCATAGCCGGACAACCGACGACATAAGGCCCCCGGACCGTGAGGTCCGAGGGCCTTTTGGCCGGGCCGAAAGCCCGTAGGGAGGCGGCTGGAGGGGGGCTACGCCTTGGTGTTGTCCCGCTCCAGCTCCTCCTCCAGCTCCTCCGGTTCGCGGCCCGGAGTCGCCAGGTCGAACTTGGTGATCGCGAAGCGGAAGATCGCGTAGTAGACGACGGCGAAGCACAGGCCGATCGGGATGATCAGCCATGGCTTGGTCGCCAGGCCCCAGTTGATGACGTAGTCGATCAGGCCGGCCGAGAAGCTGAAGCCGTCGTGGACGCCGAGCGCCCAGGTCACCGCCATCGACACACCGGTCAGCAGCGCGTGGATCACGTACAGCACCGGCGCGATGAAGAGGAACGAGTACTCCAGCGGCTCCGTGATGCCCGTGACGAACGAGGTCAGACCGACCGAGAGCATCAGGCCGCCGACCTCCTTGCGCCGGTGCGGCTTGGCGCAGTGGGTGATGGCCAGCGCGGCGGCCGGCAGGGCGAACATCATGATCGGGAAGAAGCCGGAGGTGAACTGACCGGCCGCCGGGTCGCCCGCCAGGAACATGCTGATGTCACCGTGGACCACGGTGCCGTCCGGCTTGGTGTACGAGCCGAACTGGAACCACACCGGCACGTTGAGGAACTGGTGCAGGCCGATGACGAGCAGCGCGCGGTTGGCGACGCCGAAGATGCCCGAACCCCAGGAGCCGAGCCCGACCAGCCAGTCGGAGAAGTTCTCCAGCGCGTCGCCGATCGGCGGCCAGATCCACAGGCAGAGGGCGGCGAAGGCGATGCCGATGAAGGCCATGATGATCGGGACGAGCCGGCGGCCGTTGAAGAAGCCGAGCCAGTCGACCAGCTTCACCCGGTGGTACTTCTGCCAGAAGTAGGCGGCGAGCAGGCCCATGATGATGCCGCCGAAGACGCCGGGGTTCTGGTACGTGTACCCGGCGAAGGTGTCCCCGGCGCCCAGGCAGCCGCCGTTGATGTCCTTGGTGCCGGTCGGGCAGGCCTTCGGGAAGGCGTGCAGGACGCCCCGGTAGACGAGGAAACCGGCCACGGCGGCGAGGGCGGTGGAGCCGTCCGCCTTCTTCGCCATGCCGATCGCGACGCCGATGCAGAAGAGAAGGGGGAGTCCCAGGTCGGCGTCGAGGAGGGCGCCACCGGCTCCCGCCATGACCTTGGCGACGTCGGTCCAGCCCAGCCCCTCGTCGCCGAACACGTCCGGCTGGCCGAGCCGGCCGATGATGCCGGCGGCGGGAAGGACCGCGATGGGCAGCTGAAGGCTGCGGCCCATCTTCTGCAGCCCCTGGAAGAAGCCGCCCCAACGCGACTTCCTCGGTGCGGCTGCGGCGCTCGTACTGCTCATCGGCGTCCTCCCTGACCCGACACGGCCCCGGAACAATCGGGACCCGACTCTCGTTTCACACTGGTGTAGACCAGTTGCGATAGGCTCCCCGGGGCCGATCGAGGGCAGGCCGCCGGTGATCGTCATCATTCGGCAGAACGGCGGACTTCGCTCGCGAGACTGGTCCAACCGTGGGTTACCGTGACAAAGCGGACCATCGGTGCGCCGAGACTCACGTTCTTTGAACGGAACGGACAGGGAGAAACACATGGCCAGCAAGGCTGAGAAGATCGTCGCCGGGCTCGGTGGCATCGAGAACATCGAAGAGGTCGAGGGCTGCATCACCCGCCTCCGCACCGAGGTCATCGACCCGTCCAAGGTCGACGAGGCCGCCCTCAAGGCCGCCGGCGCCCACGGCGTCGTGAAGATGGGCACCGCCATCCAGGTCGTCATCGGCACCGACGCGGACCCGATCGCCGCGGACATCGAAGACATGATGTGAGCGGTCGCGACCGCGACTGAACGCATCGACGAGGGCCCGTTCCGGCAGGGGAACGGGCCCTTCGCCATGTACGGCTACGCTCGTCCCATGTCTCGTATCGACGGCCGTACCCCCGAACAGCTCCGCCCCGTCACCATCGAACGCGGATGGAGCAAGCACGCCGAGGGCTCCGTCCTCGTCTCCTTCGGCGACACCAAGGTCTTCTGCACCGCCTCCGTCACCGAGGGCGTCCCGCGCTGGCGCAAGGGCAGCGGCGAGGGCTGGGTCACCGGCGAGTACTCGATGCTGCCGCGCGCCACCAACACCCGCGGCGACCGCGAGTCCGTCCGCGGCAAGATCGGCGGCCGCACCCACGAGATCTCCCGCCTCATCGGCCGCAGCCTGCGCGCCGTCATCGACTACAAGGCGCTCGGCGAGAACACGATCGTCCTCGACTGCGACGTCCTCCAGGCCGACGGCGGCACCCGCACGGCCGCCATCACCGGCGCGTACGTCGCCCTCGCCGACGCCGTCACCTGGGCGCAGGGCAAGAAGCTGGTCAAGGCCGGCCGCAAGCCGCTGACCGGCACGGTCTCCGCCGTCTCCGTCGGCATCGTCGACGGCACCCCCCTCCTCGACCTCTGCTACGAGGAGGACGTCCGCGCCGACACCGACATGAACGTCGTCTGCACCGGCGACGGCCGTTTCGTCGAGGTCCAGGGCACCGCCGAGGCCGAGCCCTTCGACCGCAAGGAGCTCAACGCCCTCCTCGACCTGGCCTCCGGCGGCTGCGCCGATCTGGCCGAAATTCAGCGCAAGGCGCTCGAAGGAACTCTCTGAGGGTCCCCGACGTCTGTCTCCATACGGGCGCACGGGTCGAACCGTGCGCCCCGTCCAGACATGTACGTACGAGGGGGAGGACCCAACTCTTGAAGCGCCGCCGCTCCATAGCGCTCGCCGTCGCCACCGCCGCCGCACTCACGGGCCTGGTCGGCTGCAGTGGGCTCGACAAGGCCGTGGACTGCGTCAAGACCGTCGACGCCATCACGGCCTCGGTCGACAAGCTGTCGCAGGCCGTCTCCAGCGCCTCCAATGACCCGACCCAGATCGAGGAGGCCCTGAACAGCATCGACACGGAGCTGGGCAACCTCAAGAACACGACGGACAAGACGGACCTGTCCAAGGCGGTGGACGACCTCACCAAGGGCGTCGACACCGTCCGCACGTCGGTCAAGAACGGCGACGCGACCCCCGACATCAAGCCGATCACGGACGCGGCGGCGGAGGTCGGCAAGGTCTGCACGCCGGGCTAGCCCGGACCGCCGGGCCCGGGGCCGGTCCCAGCGGTGCGACCGGCCCCCGGATAATCGGGACATGACCCGTCTGATCCTCGCCACCCGCAACGCGGGCAAGATCACCGAACTCCACGCGATCCTCGCCGACGCCGGCCTCGACCACGAGCTCGTCGGCGCGGACGCGTACCCCGAGATCCCCGACGTCAAGGAAACCGGCGTCACCTTCGCGGAGAACGCGCTCCTCAAGGCCCACGCCCTCGCCCAGGCCACCGGCCTGCCCGCCGTCGCCGACGACTCCGGCCTCTGCGTCGACGTCCTCAACGGCGCCCCCGGCATCTTCTCGGCCCGCTGGGCCGGCCGCCACGGCGACGACAAGGCCAACCTGGACCTGCTCCTGGCCCAGCTCTCCGACATCGACGACACCCACCGCGCGGCCCACTTCGCCTGCGCCGCCGCCCTCGCCCTCCCCGACGGCACCGAACGCGTCGTCGAGGGCCGCATGCCCGGCACCCTGCGCCACACCCCCGTCGGCACCAACGGCTTCGGCTACGACCCGATCCTCCAGCCGGCCGGCCACGACGTGACCTGCGCCGAACTGACCCCGGCCCAGAAGAACGCGATCAGCCACCGCGGCAAGGCCTTCCGGGCGCTGGTGCCGGTGGTGCGGGAGTTGTTGGGCTGACGTCGCCCGACGGGAGAACGTGTGAGTGCGGCCGGGGGGACTCGAACCCCCACGGGTTTTACCCCACTGGGACCTAAACCCAGCGTGACTGCCAATTCCACCACGGCCGCTCGCTGCCCGGCCATGCTACTGGCCGGGCAGGCTCCGTCACAGGCCCGGGGTCAGATCCCCAGGTCCTTGATGATCTTGGCGACATGGCCGGTCGCCTTCACGTTGTAGAGGGCGCGCTCGACCTTGCCCTCCTCGTCGACGACGATCGTGGAGCGGATCACGCCCGTCACCACCTTGCCGTACAGCTTCTTCTCGCCGAAGGCGCCGTACGCCTCCAGGGTCGTCTTCTCCGGGTCGCCGACCAGCGTGACCTTCAGGTTCTCCTTGTCGCGGAACTTCGCCAGCTTCTCCGGCTTGTCCGGGGACACGCCGATGACGTCGTAGCCCGCACCGGCCAGCAGCTCCAGGTTGTCCGTGAAGTCGCAGGCCTGCTTGGTGCAGCCGGGGGTCAGGGCGGCCGGGTAGAAGTAGACGATGACCTTGCGGCCCTTGTGGTCCGCGAGGGAGACCTCGTTGCCGTCCGCGTCGGGAAGGGTGAAGGCGGGGGCGGTGTCGCCGGGCTGCAGTCGCTCGCTCATGGCTCTCCTCGGGAATGTTCGCGTACGCGTTCAGAGCCTAATGGGGGTCGGGGACGACCCGCGGGCGCGGAAGCTGACAGACTGTCCATCGACGACCGGAACACGCCGGTACTCGCCGGTACACGACTACGGAGGCAGCGCGGTGTCGGACGCCAGGACCCCTGCGCAGATCGAGGCGGACATCGTCCGCCGACGCGAGCAGCTCGCCGTCACTCTCGACGAGATCGGGATTCGGGTGCACCCGAAGACGATCATCGGCGACGCGAAGGCGAAGGTCGCCGCCACGGTCGACCACACCGCCGGCCGCGCCTTCGTCGCGGTCAACCGCGTCGTCTCGGACGTGAAGGCCCGCTTCACCCACGAGGACGGCGCGCCCCGCCTGGAGCGCGTGGTCCCGGTGGCCCTGGTCGCCGTCGCGGTCGTCGGGCTGATCGCCGCCTCCGCCCGCAAGGGCAAGGACTGAGCAAGATCCCCCCGGCCGCCCCGTCCCGGGTACGGGCGACACGCCCGGGCAGGTAGGTTCGAGTCGTGAGCGACAACACCCACGACAAGCTGCCCATCCGGATGCTCCACGACCGGGTCCTGGTCCGAACCGACAGCCCGGAAGGGGAGCGGCGCTCGGGCGGCGGCATCCTGATCCCGGCGACCGCGGCCGTCGGCCGCCGGCTGGCCTGGGCCGAGGTGGTCGCGGTCGGGCAGAACGTCCGGACCGTCGAGATCGGCGACCGGGTCCTGTACGACCCCGAGGACCGCGCCGAGGTCGAGGTGCGGGGTGTCGCGTACGTCCTGATGCGCGAGCGCGACCTGCACGCGGTCGCCGCCGACCGCTTCCAGGGGCAGTCCGACTCGACGGGCCTGTACCTCTAGGCACCCCGTGAAGGCCTGGTGACCGGTGTCACCAGGCCTTTTGCCTGCCCTTTGCTAAGCTGGGGGCACCCGACGAGACGCGCCGTACCGGGCTTGACGACAAGACGACGCACCCTGTTGATCCGTCTCGCGGAGGTTCGTCGTCATGGCCTGGGTCCTTCTCATCGTCGCCGGTCTGCTCGAAGTCGGCTGGTCCATCGGCATGAAGTACACCGAGGGCTTCACCCGTCTCTGGCCCAGCGTCTTCACCGGCGCCGGGATCGTCGCCTCGATGCTGCTGCTCTCGCAGGCCGCCAAGACCCTGCCCATCGGCACGGCGTACGGCGTGTGGGTCGGCATCGGCGCGGCCGGTGCGGCGGTGCTCGGCATGGTGGTGCTCGGAGAGCCCGCGACCGCCGCCCGTATCTTCTTCGTCTGTCTGCTGCTGGTGGCCGTGGTCGGCCTCAAGGCGACTTCGGGTCACTGACCGGGGTTACCGGGGGCCGGTGTACCGGCCAGGCTGTCGCCCGGGGCCCCCGCCGGCGGAGCGAACGGTTCCGCCGGCGGGGGCTGCGGGGCCGGGATCCCTTGAGCACCCGGGGCCTGCTGCGCTTCGCGCTCCGGCTGCGGCGCCGGGTCCCGTACCGCGTCCGGACGCCGGGGATCCGGATCCGCCCGCCGAGACCCCGTCTCGACCGGCTCCCGCCCCTGCGATCCTCGCGGCCCCTTCGGCGCCCCCGTCCCCCGCCCCGGCCTGCGGTCGGCCGCCCCCGGTCCCTCGAAGCCCTGTGCCGCGTCCGGGACGTCCGGCACCGGCGGCACCAGCGGCTGCTCCTCCGCGCCCTCAAGAAGGCGCAGGTCGAACTCCTTCGGCGTGACCCCGGCGAGCGCCTCGCGGGTGAACTGGCCCCAGATCTCGGCGGGCGCCCCGCCCCCGTTGATCCGGGGCTGGCCCAGCGCCCCGTACAGCGACTCCTGCCGGCCCGACCGCGGATCCTGGCCCATCATCGCCACCACCGTCGCGAGCTCCGGGGTGTAGCCGGCGAACCAGGCCGCCTTGTCGTCCTCCGCCGTGCCCGTCTTCCCCGCCGCCGGCCGCCCGGCCGCGAGCGCCGCCGTACCGGTGCCGCTCTGGACGACGCTCCGCAGCACGGACGTCGTCGTGTCGGCGGCCTCGCGGCCGATCGCCTCGCGCGCCCCGGCCGGACCCGCCGCACCCGGCAGCTCCACCTCCTCGCCGTCCCTGGCGACCCTCTCGACCAGGGTGTACGTGCCGTGGGAGCCGTGGTTGGCGAGCGTCGCGTACGCCTGCGCCAGGTCCAGGACGCTCGCCGTGGCCGGGCCGAGCGCGATGGAGGGCGAGGAGGTGAGGTCGGGGGTGCTCCCGGGCAGGCCGAGGGCGACCGCGGCCTCGCGGACCCGGCCCGGGCCGACGTCCACGGCCATCTGCGCGTACACCGCGTTGACCGAGCGGTCGGTGGCGGTCCGCACGGTGATGTCGCCGTAGCTGACGTCGTCCTCGTTGCCCGGGTCGTACAGGGCCCCGTTCCACCCCTGCACCGGCCGCCGGTTGTCGCCGTCGTAGTAGGTGTTCGGCGTGATCCGCTCACCCTCCTGGGTCAGCGCGCCGTGCTGGAGCGCCGCCGCGAGGACGAAGGGCTTGAAGGTGGAGCCGACCTGGTAGTCGCGGCGGGTGGCGTTGTTGACGAACTGCCGGGTGTAGTCGATGCCCCCGTAGAGGGCGACGACCCGGCCGCTCGCCGGCTCGACGGCCGCGCCCCCGACCCGTACGAACTGGTCCGCGGGGTTGCGGGCGGGGTCGAGCCGCGTGTTCACGTGCTCGTCGACGGCCCGTACGAAGGCGTCCTGCTTGCCCCGGTCCAGGGTGGTGGTGATCCGGAAGCCCCCGGCGGCCAGCGTCTTCTCGTCGACGATCCCGCGCTCCGTCAGGTACTGCTCGACCGCCTGCACCAGATAGCCGCGCTGTCCGGAGAGACCGGCCGAGGGCCGGGCCGGCTGCGGGGTGGGAAAGACGGCGCCCGCGCGGGCGGCGGGTGACAGCCAGCGCTCCTTGACCATGCCGTCCAGGACGTAGCGCCAGCGGGCGAGCGCGCGCGGCCGGTTCTCGGGGTGCACGGCCACGTCGTACGCGTTGGGCGCGTTGAGCAGCGAGGCGAGGTACGCGCCCTCGGCGGTGTCGAGGTCCTTGGCGTCCTTGCCGTAGTAGGCGCGGGCGGCGGCCTGGATCCCGTACGCGTTGCGCCCGAAGTAACTGGTGTTCAGGTACCCCTCCAGGATCTCCCCCTTGCTCTTCTCGCGGCCCAGCTTGATCGCGATGAAGAACTCCTTCGCCTTGCGGGTGAGGGTCTGCTCCTGGCCCAGGTAGTAGTTCTTGACGTACTGCTGGGTGATGGTCGAGCCGGACTGGCGGCCCTTGCCGGTGAGGGTGTTCCAGGTGGCGCGCAGCATGGCCCGGGGGTCGACCGCGGGCGAGGTGTGGAAGTCGCGGTCCTCGGCGGCCAGCACGGCGTGCTGGACCCCGGCCGGGACCCGTTCCAGGCTCACGTTCTCGCGGTCGACCTCGCCGTCGCGGGCGATCTGGCTGCCGTCGCGGTAGAGGAACAGGTTGGACTGGGCGACGGCGGTGGCGTTGGCGGGCGGGATGTCCACGAGGAGATAGCCGGCGACGAAGCAGCCGAGCAGCAGCAGGCCGCCGAGGACGACGAGCCCGAGCAGCCGCCGCAGGAGGCGGCGGGGGCGGCGCCCTCGGGACGGGGGCGGGGCGGGGACGGTCGGGTCCCTGGGCTCCCAGGAGGACTCGGAGGACTCGGCGGACCGGACCTCGCGCGCACCGGATGAAGGGGGCATAACAGCACATCCTGCCCGCATGGGCCGGAAAACCGGTCGCGACGGCACGGGAAGTCCCCCTAAGGTCGGGCCCTTTGCGCGGTGGGACCGACCGGAGGGAGCAGGGGGACATGCTGCGGCTCTACACGACCGTCGCCGCGGGTGGGTTCAGGCGCCATGCCACGTACCGGGTGGCCACGGCGGCGGGGGTGTTCACCAACACCGTCTTCGGCTTCATCCTGTCGTACACCTTCATCGCCCTCTGGGACGCGCGTCCCACGCTCGGCGGATACGACATGGGGGACGCCCTCGCCTATGTGTGGATCGGCCAGGCCCTGATCACCGTCTGCGGGCTGATGGGCGGCGGTTTCGAGGAGGAGCTGATCGAGCGGATCCGCACCGGCGACATCGCGGTCGACCTCTACCGGCCGGCCGACCTCCAGACCTGGTGGTTCGCCGCGAACCTGGGCCGCGCGGCGTACCAGCTGATCGGCCGGGGGATCGCGCCCATGGTCTTCGGCGCCCTCGTCTTCGACCTGACCCTGCCGAGCCACGCGTGGACCTGGCTCGCCTTCCTCGGCTCGGTGACGCTGGGCGCGATCGTCAGCTTCGCCATCTGGTACCTGGTCGCGATGAGCGCCTTCTGGCTCCTCGACGGCCAGGGCGTGATGCAGGTGGCCTGGCTCGGCGGGCTGTTCTTCTCGGGGATGCTGCTCCCGCTCAACGTCTTCCCCGGCGCCCTGGGCGAGGTGGCGCGGATGCTGCCCTGGGCGTCGATGCTCCAGGTGCCGGCGGACGTCTACCTGGAGCGGTACGAGGGCTGGGGACTGCTGGGGGCGTACGCGTTCCAGGCCTGCTGGGCGGTCGTCCTCCTGGCGACGGGCCGCGCGGTGCAGGCGGCGGCGACGCGGAAGGTGGTGGTGCAGGGTGGGTGACCGTACGGTCGTGGCCGAGTCCTGGCGGACGTACCGCATGGTCGCGGGGATGTGGATCCGCTCCACCCTCACGTACCGCTCCTCCTTCGCCCTGACCCTCCTCTCCTCCCTCCTCGTCACCTTCTTCGACTTCGTCGTCATCCTCCTGATGTTCGGCCAGGTCAGAGGACTCGGCGGCTTCTCCTTCGCGGAGGTCGCCTTCCTGTACGGGACGGCCGGCACCTCGTTCGGCCTCGCCGATCTGGTGATGGGCTCGCTGCCGCGGATGGGCAAGCGGGTGCGCGACGGCTCCCTCGACACGTTCCTGCTGCGCCCCGCGCCGGTCCTCGCGCAGGTCGCGGCCGACCGCTTCGCGCTGCGGCGGCTCGGGCGGATCGCCCAGGGGCTGCTGGTCCTGGTGTGGGGCCTGGTGCTGCTTGAGGGCGTGGAGTGGACGCCGCTGAAGCTCCTCCTGGTGCCGGTGATGCTGCTGAGCGGCGCGCTGATCTTCGCCGCGCTGATGGTGCTGGGCGCCTCCGCCCTGTTCTGGCTCCAGGACGCGGCCGAGGTGACGAACTCGTTCACGTACGGCGGGAACACGATGCTCCAGTACCCGCCGACGATCTTCGCCCAGGACCTGGTGCGCGGCGTCGTCTACGTCGTACCGCTCGCCTTCGTCAACTGGCTGCCCGCCCTCTACGTCCTGGGGAGGACGCCACCGGCCGGGGTGCCCGGGTGGACGGCGTTCGCGTCGCCCCTGGTCGCGGCGGTGTGCTGCGCGGTGGCGGGGATCGCGTGGCGGGCGGGCCTGCGGAGCTACCGATCGACAGGAAGCTGAGCTATCTATCCACCATGGAGCGCGAAATGGACCCGACGACTCCTGCCAAGGAGCCCTTCATCGAACTGGAGGGACTGGAGAAGATCTTCACCGTCCGCCGCAGGGCAGGCCTGATCCGCCGGGAGAAACGGGAGGTCCGGGCGGTCGACGGCATCTCCTTCACCGTCGGCAAGGGGGAGATGGTCGGCTACATCGGCCCCAACGGCGCCGGGAAGTCGACCACGATCAAGATGCTGACCGGCATCCTCACCCCGAGCGGCGGACGCGTGCGGGTGGCCGGCATCGACCCTTCCCGCGAGCGCACCCGGCTCGCCCGCCGCATCGGCGTGGTCTTCGGCCAGCGCACCAGCCTCTGGTGGGACCTGCCGCTGCGCGACTCGTACACCCTGGTCCACCGCATGTACCGGATCCCCGACGCCCGCTACGCCGAGAACCTCGCCCGCTGCGTCGAACTCCTCGACCTCGGCGACCTGCTCGACGTACCCGTGCGGCAGCTCTCCCTGGGCCAGCGGATGCGCGGGGACATCGCGGCGGCGCTGCTGCACGACCCGGACGTGCTGTACCTGGACGAGCCGACGATCGGCCTGGACGTGGTGTCGAAGGCGAAGGTCCGCGGCTTTCTGCGCGAGCTGAACGCGACCCGCGGCACGACGGTCCTCCTCACCACCCACGACCTGACCGACATCGAACAGCTCTGCCGCCGGGTGATGGTCATCGACCACGGGCGCCTGATGTACGACGGGGAGCTCGCCGGCCTGCACGCGGCCAGCGAGAGCGAGCGCCTGCTGGTGGTCGACCTGGCGCGGGAATCGGCGCCGATCGAGGTACCGGGCGCCCGCTTCGTCCGCGCGGAGGGCCCCCGCCAGTGGCTGGCGATCCCCGCCGCCTCCTCGGCGGCCCCCGTGGTGGCGTCGGTGGCGGCGGCGTACCCGCTGCTGGACCTGTCGGTGCGGGAGCCGGACATCGAGGCAGTGATCGCGAAGATGTACGGGGGCGGATATGGGGGCGGGTACGGGGGAACTCCGGATGCGTCCCAGGAGTCACTGAGATAGGCAGATGAGAAAGGGAGGTGAGGTGATGGTGAGCTTCACCTACACGGCGGCGGACGCGGAGAAGAGCAAGGGCGTCCGGCGGATGAAGCTGCTGGCGACGGGCCTGCTCGCGTTCGTCGCGGTGGTCTTCGCGCTGGCCACGTGGACGAAGAGCGCGGGCGCGGGCGCATGGGCGGGCTATGTGGCCGCGGCGGCGGAGGCCGGCATGGTCGGCGCGCTGGCGGACTGGTTCGCGGTGACGGCCCTCTTCCGCCGCCCGTTGGGCCTCCCCATCCCGCACACGGCGATCATCCCCACCAAGAAGGACCAGCTGGGCGCCTCCCTGGGCACCTTCGTCGGCGAGAACTTCCTCTCCGCCGACGTCGTACGGGGCAGACTCCGCGGCTTCGGCATCGCCCGCCGCCTAGGCGTGTGGCTCGCGGACCCGGCCCACGCGGACCGCGTGACATCCGAACTGGCGGCAGCCCTACGCGGCGCACTGACAGTCCTCCGCGACTCCGACGTACAGGCGGTCGTCGGCGAGGCCATCACCCGCCGCGCGGAGGCGGCGGAGATCGCCCCGGGCCTGGGCAAGACCCTCGACCGCATGGTCGCCGACGGCTCCCACCACAGGGCCGTCGACCTGGTCTGCTCCCGGGCGCACGACTGGCTGGTGACGCACGGCGACTCGGTGATGGACGCGGTCCAGGGCGGGGCGCCGGGCTGGACCCCGCGCTTCGTGGACAAGCGCATCGGCGAGCGCGTCTACAAGGAGCTGCTCCGCTTCGTGACGGAGATGCGGGACATGCCGGCCCACCCGGCGCGCGGCGCGATCGACCGCTTCCTGACGGACTTCGCCGCCGACCTCCAGTCCGACAGCGACACCCGCGCCCGCGTCGAGCGCCTCAAGTCGGACCTCGTCTCCCGCCCCGAGGTCCAGGACCTCATCGCCTCGGCCTGGTCCTCGGTCCGCGCCCTGGTCCTGGCCGCCGCAGAAGACGACCAGAGCCAGCTCCGCCGCCGCGCCCGCGCCTCCCTGATCTCCCTGGGCCAGCGCCTCTCCTCGGACGACCGTCTCCAGTCCAAGGTCGAAGGCTGGGCGGAGGACGCCGCCGCCTACGTCGTCACCACCTACCGCACCGAGATCACCTCCCTGATCACCGACACGGTCGCCGGCTGGGACGCCACCCAGACCTCGAAGAAGATCGAGGCCAACATCGGCCGCGACCTCCAGTTCATCCGCATCAACGGCACGGTGGTGGGCGCGCTGGCGGGCCTGCTGATCTACACGATCAGCAGGGCGGCGGGCGGCTGACGACCGCGACGGCCCGGCAGCCGGCCCCGCGTCGGCCGCGTCAGACGTCGGCGTTCCGCGTCACGACGTAGGCCGCCCCGGCCATCCCCGCGGCCACGGAGAACACGGCGGGCCAGGCCCCGATCTTCTTGGCAAGCGGATGCGACCCGGCAAACGCGGCGACATAGGCAGCCGTAAGCCCACCCGCGACCTTCGCCCCACCCACCCGCTGCCACTCCTTCGCGGCCACACCACCGGCTGCGGCCAGCACGACCCCACCCAGCGGCCGCTTCTTCGTCCACCGAGCAACGGCATACCCACCGACGAGCCCGGCGGCGGCTATGGCGGGGGAGGGGATACGGGGCATGGCGGGGGCCTTTCGACGGGCGGGTCGGCTTCAAGACGAGGGTAACGAGCGGGCGTCTCCCGGCCCTCGGGGGCGTCGGCCAGGTGCGCGGCCATACATGGTCAGACGGATTCGAGGTGCCCTACCAGGGCGCGGAGGTCCGCACTGTCCATACCCCACGGAGAATAATCCTCCTCGGGGTCGGCCAGTTCCTGCACGACTGGGTCGTCCAGGATCTTCCCCATGAACTCCAGCTTGCGGCCGAGCCGCTCATGCACGATGTGGTCGATGGTGCCCTTCGCGATGAGCACAGTGACCCGGGTCTCCGTGTCCGGGGCCAGCCCGAGCCGGTGAATCCGGTCAAGGCTCTGCAGATACCGGCCGGCCGCGAAGTCGCGGTCCAGGTACACCGCGTCGTGACAGACATGGTGGAGGCTGATTCCCTCGCCCAAGGTGGCGGGGTTGGACAGCAGCACCATGCAGTCCGGGTCTTCCCGGAACCTGCGGATCTGCTCGTCGCGGTCGGGTGTGCCGCCGTGGACGACCGCCGGCTGGAAGGCCGCCAGAGGAACCGCCAGCGAGTTCAGGTTCCTCACGAACGTGGACCATACGAGCGTCTTGCGGCCCTGACGGGCGTTGTCGGTCACGGTCCGGAGCACGGCTTCGTACTTCGGCGAGAGCTCATAGCGGGGCAGGTCCCGCAGAAGCTCCTTCAGCGGGAGCCCGTCGGCTGGCCGCAGCGGGGGCACGTGGAAGGGCAAGGGCGCGTGCCGGTCGGTCCCTGGTTCAAGCAGCGCGGGGTTCGTGCTGGCCATCATCAGGTAGCAGAGGACCTTGCCGAGCCGGGCGAATTCTTCCTGTTCGCGGTCCTGCGGGCCGGGAAGCTGGTTCTTGAGCGCCGAGTAGAGGCGCCGGTGTGCTTCGGGGAGCTCCACCTGCCTGACGCGCAGGTCCACCGGCGGAAGCTGGAGCTCCTTCTTGGTGGTCCGGGTGAACAGGGGCCGCAGTACCCGGCTCGCGTGGGCCAGGTCGCCGCCTGCCACCGCCCTGTCCACCACGCGCCGGCCGTGACCCGGCCAGACGAACGAGAGCAGGCTCTCCAGGTCCTTGGCTCCGTTGGGCGCGGGCGTTCCCGTGAGTATCAGCCGGTGCCGGGCGAGCGGACCCAGTGCCATGCAGCTGGCGCCGTAGGTGCCCCGGACCCCCAGCTTCATACGGTGGGCCTCGTCCAGGACCAGCATGGCTGGGGCGAGGGTCAGCCAGTCGGCCAGCTTCGCCTGCTGCCGGCTCAGCCGCTCGTAGTTGACCAGCAGGATCTCCGCGTCATTGGCCCGGTCGCTGCCGAAGACCCTGACCGCCGGAGGCTCGGTGAAGCACTGGGCGGCCTCGTCCGTCCACGCTTCGTACGCCGACTTCGGACTCACGACCAGCAGCCGCCTGACCTGCCCGGAGCGCTTGAGGGCCGAGTAGACCGCCAGCGCGGCGCGCGTCTTCCCGGCCCCCGGCACACTGAAGTTCGCCCCGTGCGTCAGGGACAGCAGTTTGGCGACGTCCCTCAGCTGGAAATCGGTGAGCGGCGCCTTCCACGAGTCCCCCAGCAGTCCGGGGACCGCGGACGCGGCCACTTCTCCTGAGGGTTCCTCCCCCTTGGTCTCGGCGGTGAGCCGGGCCTCGACTGCCTGGGCGTCCCGGACGGACCCCTCGGCCAGTGACCTGAGGTCGGGCGCGAAGTCCACGCCGGCGGGATCGTGCCAGTGCCTGAGGAGCGTGAGCTGCGCGAGGAACTCTTCGAGATCTACTTCGGCGGCGAGCGGTCCCCGGTGGCTGCCGCTGCCGTAGCGGGCGATGAACCGGACCAGGTGCTCCTGCCCGTCCTCCGGGGTGCGGAACACCACCTTCGTCCGCGTCTCATCGAAGCTCAGCCTCAGGGACCGCTCCTCGGTGTCGTCCATCCTCAGCCCTCACTCGCCTTGATCAGCCAGCTGACCCCTTCGCCGCGAGTGACGACCCCGCGGTTGGCCTGGCGGGCCAGCTTCACGAGGCTGCCGCGGACACGGAGCAGGGCTTCGTCGAAGCTCTCCTCGTCGAGGCTGTTGCTGCCCACCGCCTGTGCCAGGTCGTGGACGCTCTGCTCGATGGCGGCGCGCGCGTCATCGAGCCGTTCAGCGGTGGTCTGCCTGACCCGCTTGAGCCTGGCGTCCCGCTCGGCGGTGACGATCGCGCGCTCGATGCCTCTGCGCGCGACGGCGACCTCGGCCCGTGCGGAGGCACGCGTCTCGGCGGGGAGGTGGCGCGCCGATTCGACAGCGCGGGCACGCAGGATCTGGTCCGTGACGGCACGGGCCTGCACCACCAGATCCGTCGGCGGGGCCACGGAGACGGAGAGCCCGGGAATGGCGAGCCCGCCGCCGGCCTCCTCCTGCTCGGCGGGGCGCTGCAGCAGTTCCGGCAGCGCATTGTCCAGGTACTTCTCCTGGAAGTCCTCGCCGATGACCCGGGTCTTCGTCTTGGCGAAGTCCAGGATGATCGCGGCGACCCGGTTCTCCTTGATCCGCTCCGCCTTCTCCAGGCTGGAGCCGGCCGCCTTGTCCCAGATGCGGTGCAGTTCCTTGAAGTTCTCCTGGTGCCCTTCGAAGTCCGCGAGTGAGAGCTGGGCGCCTTCGGGGGTGGCACTGCGGTCGATCATGTCCCGGATCACTCCGAGGATCCAGCGCTCCTGCTTGAAGGTCCTCAGCTGGATATGGAACTCACGGGCGATGTCGGCCGCTTCGCGGCCCATCAGCTCCTGCTCCTCCATGGCGATCAGGCGGTTGATGTAGGAGTAGTCCCTGCGCTTGTCAGGGCGCAGCTGAAGGGTGAGTTCAACGGCGTTGATGTCCTCCCAGGTCGTCGTGGGCGGAAGCACGCCGACCCGGATCGACGTGCGTCCCAGCCGGCGCAGTGCTGCCGCGCGGGTGTTGCCGTTGACGAGGATGCCCTCGTGGGTGATCAGCCCCGGCTCCTGCTGGTCGACGGTCCGCAGGCTGTCCAGCAGGGCCTCGAAGTCGGGGTCGGGCTCGTCCGGGTTGGAGGGCTTGCCCTTGAGCAGTCGCTCCAGGTACTCCTGGCTTTCCGCGTCCCAGGGGTTGTCCCGCAGGGCCTGGGCGAGCGCCGGGTTGTGACCGAGCTGAGCCCTGATCCGGTGGGTCGCCGGGTTGTAGTACAGGTCGCGCAGAGGCATGTCGATGACGCCGACGTGCAGCGGCCGGCCGTTCCATTCCACGGTCACGGTCTCGCGGACCGCGTTCCCCTCCGGCGGCTCCTTGAGCCGCCGGGCGACGAACTCCGCGGTCTTTTCTCCCGTCGGCGGAAGACCGTACTTCTGCATCCCCACAGCTCTCCTCGACTCCGGGCCACGCGCCCGCCTTGCTTCCACGCCGTTCAGAGGGACAGGCTACGGACGGCCGACCGACGAGCGGACAGTCTCCCGCGACTCCGCCGGCAGGCTCCGGTACTCGCCCCAGAGCCTTTCCATCGCGCTGAAGTCCCTGTGGTCGGCCTCCACCCACTGGGCGAAGAGCTGACGCTCAACGGCGCTCATCCTGCCTAGCCGGCTCAGTACGTCCGTGACGTCGGTCTGCTGGCCCCGGCCGCCGACCCGGCACCTGCGGCACTCGGTGACCATCTCGACCGCCGTCCCTCCGGGCTTCAGGACCTCACGGCGGGCGATGTCCAGCTGGGCGGTCTCGATCCCGCCGTCGTAGCTCTCGCCGGCGGCGATACCGCAGATCCGGCAGAGGTGATCGTCCCGGTCAAGGATCTCACGCCGCTGTGTGGCGTTCATGGCCGCCGTGGCGGACTTCGCCCGCGCCTGGCCGGGCTTCCAGACCTCGGCGCCCTTCTTGACGAAGCGCTGCTCGCTGGGCGACAGGGTCGGGTCGTCCCGGTTTGTCGCAATAACCCAGTCGTGGGTCCTGAGGTCCCGCATGCGGCGGTCAATCTGGGACGTCTCCGGAAACGCCTCGCGCAGCTGGGTCTTCGTGAAGATCTCGCCCTCGCCGACTTCGGTCAGGAGCCACAGCGCGCAGCGGACCATCGTTCCGTAACTGCCGCTCTGCCAGGGCGGAATGTCGGCGTTCATTTCTTTTCTCCCTTTATGTGCCAATTCGGGACTTTGGTCAGGTGCGTTACTCATGTCCGCGTCCGGTTCGTCTGTCCATTGGACGGTGAAGGAGGGGGAGGGATCAAGTTTTCACAGATGTTTGCGGCCGAACGCAAACAGGTCGCCTGGTGTGGAGCGGGAACGCAAACATCAGAAGCCCCGCCGGGGTGGTAACGCAAACATCCAAAGGGCCGGAATGGAGCGTTCCGGTGTTCGGGTGTGACAAGTTCATCGTGAAGGCTGATCGTTTGTGCCGTGTCCGTGTACATCTGGAGGTTCAGTGGCCGTACTGGGTCAGGTTCGGGAGACCTACTGGCGGGAGTGCAGTCCCGCGCGCATGGTGTTCGCCGAGAAGTTCCGGGCCCTCATCGGGGTGATGGAGTCGAAGAAGCAGGGAGCCCGCGCGGGGCTGCTGGGTGTCGCGCCCAGCACGCTGTCCAACTACTGGATCGGGCGGCGGATGCCCCGGGCCGACAAGCTGCGCGTGATCTACCAGGCTGTGGCGTCCCAGGCCGCCCGGCCGGTGCTGCCGGTCACCCTGGCGGAGCTGGAGGAGGCCCGGGCGGCTGCCCTCGCGGGGGACCACGACCTCATGGCCGTCCAGGTCATCACCGCGGTGCCCGTTCAGGAGAGGGGCGGCAGCGTTCCGGCACAGGGACCGGCGCTGGACCGGCGCAATGGCCAGAACGGCAAGGTGGGCGAAACGGTGGACGTCCTGCGCGAGGCGCGGCGTTCCGGCAGCCTGCGGCACCTCGTCGGGGCGGCGTGGTCGGCGAGCAGGACGCTGACTCTCGTGGAGTTCTGCGACGTGGTCGGCGCGCTGCACGGTGCCGGTGACGCGGACCTCACGGAGGCGCTGCTTCTCGCCGACGGCGAGCGTGCCGCCGAGGAGAGTATGCGGCTGGCCCTCGCCCTGATGGATGCCGGACTGACCGGCTCGGCCCGGCTGGTCATGAAGGCCAGCGTGCCTGCCGGGGGTGGCGTGACGGGGTAGCCAGGAGCAGGGAGCCGTACAACGGGGCTCCACCGCCATGAAGAACGCCAGCACGGAGCAGCTGTGTCACGCCGCTCCGGTTTCCGCCCTGCCCGCGTGCGGGTGCCCATTCCTCACGTCTTCTGGAGCCGTTCCGTCATGCTGAACATTTCACTGGCCGTCGTCGTCGGCGTCGCCATCGCCTTCTTCGTGGCGCTCGCCGCCGCCGCGGGCACGGTCGCCCTCGCCCGGTGGGACGGGAAGTCCGCCCCGGCGTCGATCATGCTGGGATGTGTCGCGTTCGCCGGCGCCTTCACGCTCGGTATCGCGCTGCTCACCTTCGTAGCGGGGGCAGGGGACTAGGCTCGCCGCGAGGTGCCCGTGAGGTCTCCAGATGCCGCACACTTGTGGGGTTGTCAGTGGGGTCTGTCACCCTCTGTGATGGCTGGTGGCATAAGGCGCCGGCGGGGTACGTGTTCGAAGGAGGGTGCATGACCAGCACTGGAGATGAGTTCACCTCGATCGAGATCTGTGCTGGAGCCGGCGGACAGGCCGTCGGTCTGCACGAAGCCGGGTTCAGGCATCTCGCCCTGGTCGAGATCGACACGCACGCGGCCAAGACTCTCGAACGGAACGTGGCCGCGCACGATGCGTGGAGCTGGGAGAGGCAGTACTGCGACATCCTGGCCAAGGACGTCAAGCTCTTCGATCCGAAGACCGACCTGGTCAAGAGCGGGGAGCTGCGGGAGCGGCACGGCGTCGACCTCCTGGCCGGCGGGGTGCCCTGCCCGCCGTTCTCGCACGCGGGCAAGCAGCTGGGCAAGGACGACGAGCGCGACCTGTTTCCCCGGATGCTGGAGCTCGTGGAGACGCTGGAGCCCAAGGCGGTGCTCATCGAAAACGTGCGCGGCCTCATGGACCCCAAGTTCGCCGACTACCGCACCATGATCCGGGCGAAGCTGGAGGGCGGCACGTACCGGGAGGAAGACGGGACCGAGGTCACCACGGAGGGGCTCGGCTACACGGTGAGTAAGTGGGACGTGCTGGAGGCGAGTGACTTCGGCGTCCCCCAGCTCCGCCCGCGCGCGATCCTCGTGGCGTTCCGTAAAGAGGTCCTCAGCAGCGTGAAGGGGGACTTGAAGTACGAGTGGCCCACCGCGACGCGTGAGGTCCCGGTGAGCGTGGCCGAGGCACTCGACGAGACCATGCAGGAGCGCTATCAGCGCTACTTCGACAGCCCGAAGCACGGTGCCAGGGCGCGCAAGGCGCTCGAGCACTGGCGGGAGGCGGCGGCCAAGCGGAACGTCGCGCTGGACGGTAAGGGGATCGCCCCGACCCTCGTCGGCGGCTCGAAGAAGCACGGCGGCGCGGACCTGGGGCCGAGCCGGGCCAAGGCCGCGTGGAGGCAGCTGGGCGTCTCCGGGATGGGCGTGGCGAACGACATGGAGACCTGCGCGAAGAAGGAGACGGAGGACCGCGACCTGTTCGGGGCGGACGGTCCGATGCTCACCGTGGAGCAGGCGGCGATCATCCAGGGGTTCCCGAAGGGCTGGATCCTGGACGGGGGCAAGACCGCGCAGTACCGGCAGGTCGGCAACGCGTTTCCGCCCCCGGTCGCGAAGGCGGTCGGCGACTCGATCATGGACGTCCTGAAGGCGGCCCGGGAACGGGACGCGCGGCAGTCCTGAACCACACCGTAGCTACGCCGTGCCCTCGCCCCGCGCGAGGGCACGGCGTTTCTCTACTTCGGCGGCGATGGCAGCCGCGCATTCCTCCGAGGGCTCGTGCTCCCAGAAGCGGAGGACGGTCCAGCCGGCCTCTTCCAGGCGCGCATTCGTATCGCGGTCCCGGGTCATGTTCCGGTGGACCTTCTCCGACCAGTAGCCGGGGTTCGTCTTGGGGGAGACGTAGTGCTCAGGACAGCCGTGCCAGTAGCAGCCGTCGATGAACACGGCCAGTCTTACCGGCCGGAAGATGATGTCCGCCGTTCTCCGCAGCTCAGGCAGAGGCTTCGCCGCGACGCGATAGCGCAGCCCCTGTGCGTGCAGCAGCCGCCTGATGAGCTGTTCTGGCCTGGTGTCCCGGCTGCGGATCGCCTGCATGTTGCGACGCCGGGCCGCGGAGGAAGCCCAGGAGCCGGGAGGCGGCTCCCAGGCGGCCGGCTCCTGGGACTTCTCGTTCACTGGATCAGCCATGGGTCTCATCAGTATTTCGCGGGTGCCGCCGCGGTCTCCCCCGGGAGCGCGAGGGCGTAGAAGTGCCCGTCGATCTCACTCTTCATCCGTTGGCTGGAGGCCGCCACTTCAGTGAGCGTCGCGGAGATCCACGTTCCCTTGTCCGGGGTTTCCAGCCCAAGGTCCGTGGCGATACGCGGATGAGGCTGCTGGTGCCCAAGAATGAGATTCCCTCGGGGCCCAGGAACTTTCTGGCGTCGCGCACGCGTTTCGGACTGTCATCCTGCTTCGCCACGGTGACGACCGTATTCCTGTTGATCACCTTTCTCTGGACCCTGCGGAAGAGCTCATTCGTCCGGAGCTGCCCGCTCGCCTGGTTTCCCGGGGCCGAGAAGATGGCCGCGCGGTCTTCTTCCGTCAGGCTCATAAGGACATTCTCGGGGAGGCGCCCGTCGCGGACGATCCAACGGACAGCGGATCGTCCAGCGGCGGAGAGCGACCGCTTTCCGTCGCGGTTTTCCCCGGCGTTCAGAATGCCCCCGTCGATGCGCAGGAGCCCTGCCGAGAACAGTGAACGATGGTCGTCTGCCCTGGTCAGAAGGCAGATGTGGCCGGCCGCCTCCTTGGGAATGGTCCAGTTTGACCCGATGGTGAATTTCGAGTCCACCTCATGGTCGGCGATGAGGTAGTCCATGCGCTGTCCGCGCTGCAGGCCGAATGCGCTGCGGATGATGATCTCGACCTTGGTGCCGAGATAGGTCTTCTCGGTCTTCTCAAGGTCGTCGATGTCATATCTTCCGGTCCGCTGCCCGTCCAGAACCTCATCGATCGCCTGCCGTATGGACACACCGATGAGCGCCGCCGCTGAGCGTTCATCCAGCCACTCGGCGACTTCGTCCACGGCGGGGTCGGCTGAGGAACCCGGCATGGCGCTGATGTTCTGCGCAGCCGTGAAATCCAAGGGAAGTGTGTCGTCAGACAAGTGGTTCCAGCTCCAGAAGTACGTCAGACGGTTGATCTGTCAGGCGCCGGCTGCGCCCCCATGGCACTCCCCATAGACCCTTTCCGACCCGCACCAGCAAGCCCCAGTCCGCAGCGGCGGCCATGCCGTAGCCCGCCCCCGGGCCGCCAGTGTCGTGGCGTACTGGGGCAGGAGGTCCGGGTTGGCGGGGGTGGAGGATTCTGAGGCGGCGAAGGCTTCGTAGGAGGGGACTGTGGCTGGGACGATGCCCAGGTTGGGGGTGCCGGCTTGGGACAGTTCTCGTAGGGAGGCTTCGATGTCTGTCAGGTGGGCTCGGTAGGTCGGGTACTCCGCCTCCAGCTCCGGGTAGGCCGCCAGCAGCTCGTCCAGTTCCGGTTCCGGCCAGTGCAGGACCGCCACCGGGAACGGGCGCGACAGGGCCGTGCGGTACGAGCCCAGCTCCGAGCGGAGGCGGGTGATCTCGGCCTGGAGCTCCGCCGGGTCCGACGAGCCCAGGGACCACAGCCGCTTCGGGTCGTGCAGCTCGTCCAACGGGACGTCCCCCTGGTGGAGGCGGTCCGCCAGCGTGTCGTGCGCGTCGTGCGGCAGCGCCAGCATGCGGCGGACGCGGTGGCGGCTCGCCAGGAGGGACTGGAGCGCGTACGAGAGGTCCTCGCCCGGCGGCACCAGAAGAACCGCCGCCTCCGTGAACGTCGCCTCCGCCTCCTCCAGCTCGTCGTGGGACTCCAGCGTCTCCGCCGCGATCTCCCACGGTGCCGGGTCCGACGGGCGGGCCCCGCGCACGCCCTCGATGATCGCCCTGGCCTCGGCCTCGTGCCCGTACTCCCACAGGTTCGCCGCCTTCAGCGACCTGATCAGGAGCGGCGCCGCCGGCGAGCCGGACAGCAGCTCGTCGTACAGCGACGTCGCCCGCTCGCGCTCGCCCGCCAGTTCCAGGTGGGCCGCCGCGCGCAGCAACAGCGGTTCGCGGTCCTCCGGGTACTGCCCCGCGGTGCGGAGCAGGCGCTCGGCTTCGGTCGTGTGGTCGGCAGACATGTCGGGGCGCATGTCGACCACCGTACTGCTGTACGGCCCTGGAGAGTTGGTGCCTCAGCGCTTATCGTGCCCGCCGTGCGGGGTCGGATACCGGTGGTCGTTCAGGGGCGCGCGCGGCGCGGCCCCCTCGGGCGTGCCCTCTGGGTGGCTGCCGAGGTCTTCGTCACCTGCGGGGTCGTCCTCGTCCTCTTCGTCGTCCAGCAGGTCTGGTGGACCAACGAGCAGGCCCGCGCCCAGGCCGTCGACCAGGTGCGCGAGCTGGAGAGGGAGTGGGGTACCTCACCCCCCGGAGACAGCGACAGCGACAGCGATAGCGATAGCGGTAGCGGTAGCGATGGGGGAGTAGTGGGGGGTGCCTCGCCCAGCGACTCCGGCGGCTCCGGTGGGAGCGGCGTGGGCGGCGGAGCCCGTGATTCCTCCGAATCCCCCGATCCCTCCCCGAGCGGCGCCCGCCCCGACCCCTCCTCCGCCTACGCCATCCTCCACATCCCCCGCCTCGATCTCACCGTCCCCATCGCCGACGGTGTCGGCAAGCGCAGCGTGCTCGATCGTGGGTTCGTCGGGCACTATCCCGGTACCGCCGGGCCCGGGCGGGTCGGGAACTTCGCGCTTGCCGGGCATCGGAACACCCACGGTGAGCCCTTCCGGTATGTCAACCGGCTGCGGAAGGGGGACGTCATCGGGGTGCGGACGCGGTCCGGGTCGTACACCTATCGGGTCGACCTCGTCCTTCCGCAGACCTCGCCCCGCGACGTCGGTGTCATCGCGCCCGTACCCCGGTCCCTCTACAAGCCGTCCTACGGGTACGACGCGCCCGGGTCCTATCTCACCCTCACCACCTGCACCCCCGAGTTCACCTCCACCTACCGGCTCATCGTCTGGGCGAAGCTGGTGCCCGACGCCACCTGACGCACCCCCTAGGTTTGACCGGGTGATCAAGCGTCGTCCTCATCTGCTCTGGCTGCTCGTGCCGTATCTGCTCTTCGTCGTCGCCCTGCCCTTCGTCAACCGCGTCCCCATGCTGCTCTTCTGGCTGCTCGGGGCCACCGTCCTCACCCCCTTCTCCGTCGCCCTCGCGCGCCGGGGGGACCGGCGGGCGGAGCGGGAACGGTGTGAACGGTGAGCTCCGCGCTCTGGATCCTCGGCGGGTTCCTCGTGCTCACCGTGCTCCTCGGGCTGCTCGCCGTGCGGCGGCAGGAGAGCGGCGGGCTCGCCGACTGGTCCGTCGGCGGGCGGTCGCTCGGGCCCGTGTTCATCTGGGTGCTGATGGCGGGGGAGGGGTACACCAGCTTCAGCTATCTCGGCGCCGCCGGCTGGGGGTACAACTACGGCGCCCCCGTGCTGTACGTCGTCGCCTACATGTCCTGCGGCTACGCCCTCGGCTACGTCGTCGGGCCCATGCTCTGGGGGTACGCCCGCAAGCACGGGCTCGTCTCCCTCAGCGACATGGCCGCCCACCGCTACCGCAGCCCCTGGCTCGGCGCGCTCGTCGCCGTCCTCGCGACCGTCTTCCTCCTGCCGTACATCCAGCTCCAGATCACCGGCATGGGCGTCGTCCTCTCGACCGTCTCCTACGGGCGGATCGGGCTCGGCCTCGCCTACTTCCTCGCCTTCGCCGTCACCACCGGCTTCGTCGTCGTCAGCGGGCTGCGCGGCAGCGCCTGGGTCTCCGTCCTCAAGGACGGGCTCGTCATCCTCACCCTCGGCTTCCTCGCCGTGTACGTGCCGCTGCACTACTTCGACGGGTACGGGGAGTTCCTCGGGCGGCTCGCCGACGAGAAGCGCGAGTGGCTCGCGCTGCCGGGGCACGGGGGTGCGGTCAGCGGGTACGGGGTCGGGTGGTTCGCCTCCACCACCCTGCTCAACTCCCTCACCGTCGTCATCTTCCCCACCACCGTCGCCGGCTACCTCGGCGCCCGCGACGCCGACACCCTGCGCCGCAACGCCGTCTGGCTGCCCGCCTACAACGTGCTCCTCTTCGTCCCCATGCTGCTCGGCATGGCCGCCCTCTTCGTCGTCCCCGGGCTCACCGGCGCCGGGTCGAACCTCGCCCTCTTCGAGCTCGTCACCGACTCCCTGCCGCCGTGGGCGGTCGGCCTCGTCGGGGTTGCCGCGGCGCTCTCCTCCATCGTGCCCATGGCCGTCTTCATGCTGGTCATCGGCACCATGTGGGGGCGCAGCGTGCTCTCCCTCGTGCCCCGGCTGCGCGAGCGCGAGAAGGGGCTCGCCCAGCTCGTCGTGGTCGTCGCCGGCGCCCTCGCCCTCGTCATGACGTACACCGCGCCCAACACCCTCGTCCGCCTCTCCCTCATCTCGTACGAGGGGATGGCGCAGCTCCTGCCGCTGCTTCTGGTGGGGCTCGTGTGGCGGGGGATGAGTCTGTACGGAGGGGTCTGCGGGCTTGTCGTCGGGGTCGGGCTCGTCTGCTGTCTCGTCTTCAGCGGGAACGATCCCGTGGGGGGCCTGAACGCCGGGCTCGTCGCCCTGCTCGCCAACCTCGCCGTGGCCGTTCTCGTCAGCCTGTACGGGCCCAAGGGCGGCCGGGACCGGGACCGGGACGGCCGGCCCGACGAGGACGTGCTCGCTCTGGAGGAGTTCACCGACGCGCGCGTGCCCGGGGTGCCCCGGGTGCCCAGGTGAGGGGGCCTCAGCCCCGCCCCGACACCAGCGTCACCGCCGCCCCGGCCAACCCCAGCGCCGCCGACGTCAGCAGGGCCGTGTCCGGGCCCGTCGTCGACAGCGCCAGGGCCAGTGCCACGCCCGCCGACGAGCCGATGTAGCGGGCCGTGTTGTTGGCGCCCGAGCCCATCGCCGCGCGCTCGCGCGGGACCGAGTCCACCGCCAGGCGCGGCAGCGCGGCGTTCAGCAGGCCGCTGCCCGCGCCCGCCACCACCAGGCCCGGCAGCAGACGGGGCAGGGCCGCGCCCTCCAGGGCGCCGTACAGGGCGAGGACGCCCGCCGTCGAGAGCGCGAAGCCCAGGGCCAGCTGGTGCGTGGCGGAGAGGCGGTCGGCCAGGCGGCGGGAGTACAGGGCCACCACGAAGGCCGTGCCCGACCAGAGGAGGAAGAGCCACGCCGTCGTCAGCGCGGCCATCCCCGCGCCCCGCTGGAGCAGGGCCGGCAGCACGCTGAAGAAGCCGATCACCGCCAGGCCCGTGAACAGCGCTCCCGCCGTCGCCGCCCGGAAGGCGGGCGTACGGAAGAGGGCCAGGTCGATCATCGGGGCCGCGCTGCGCCGCTCGACCCGGACGAAGAGGGCCGTCAGGGCGACGGCCGCGAGGGCGAGCAGGCCGACCGACGGGCGCAGCCAGCCGTCCCGGCCCAGGGTCAGCGCGGTGAGCAGCGCGGCCAGGGCCAGGCCCAGCGCGAGCGCCCCGGCGAGGTCCGTCCGCCCCTCGCGCGGGGCGCGGGACTCGGCGAGGGTACGGGTGCCGAGCGCGGCCACCAGGAGGGTCGCGCCGCCCAGCGTCACATACGTCCACCGCCAGTCGGCGAGCGTGCTGAGGGTGCCCGCGAGCAGGGGGCCCAGCGCGATGCCCGCGCTGACGAAGGCGCCCCACACGCCGGTCGCCCTGATCCGTTCCGCGCCGGTCGGGAAGGCGTGGGCCAGCAGGCCGAGGCTGGCGGCGAGCACCGCCGCGCTCGCCGCGCCCTGGGCGACCCGGGCGAGCGTGAACGTGAGGGTGGAGTCCGCGAAGCCGCCGAGCGCGGTGGTGAGGCCGAGGCCGAGGGTGCCGAGCAGGAAGACCCGGCGCCGCCCGTGGGCGTCGGCCAGGCTGCCGGCCACCAGGAGGAGGACGGCGAGGCCGAGCGGGGTGCCGTTGAGCAGCCAGGCCTGGGCGGACGCGGGGGTGCCGAAGGCGCGGGCCGTGCTGGGCAGGGTGAGCATCGGGGCCGTGTAGTTCATCAGCGTCAGCGCGGTGGCGGCGCTGGTGACGGCGAGCGTCGCGCGGCCCCGGACCCGGTCGCCCCGAGGGCGGTCGGCTGCCAGGCGGACCTCGGCGGCTTGCTGGGGCATGGCAGGACCTCGGCTTCCGTCGGTTCGTTCACTGAACCTTGAGCGTCCTCGTACCGTACCAGTCAAGGTTCATTCACTGAACCATTTCCCCTACACTCGTCCCCATGGCCCTCGGCAAGGACTACGCGACCCAGCAGTGCTCCATCGCCCGCGCCCTCGAAGTCGTCGGCGAGCGCTGGACGCTCCTCGTCGTGCGTGACGCCTTCTACGGCGTGCGCCGCTACAACGACTTCCTCACCCACCTCGGCGCCCCCCGCGCCGTCCTCGCCGCCCGCCTCCAGGCCCTCGTCGAGGCCGGGGTGCTCGACCGGCGCCGCTACCAGGAGTCGCCGCCGCGCGACGAGTACGTGCTCACCGAGCGCGGCATCGCCCTCTGGCCCGTCCTGCGCTCCCTCGGCCTGTGGGGGCGCGAGTCCCAGCCCGGCGCCGTGCCCATGCGTCATTTCCATCACGTCGACTGCGGCACCGAGGTCGGTCCGTACGGCGAGTGCCCGGCCTGCCGGATCCCCGTCCACCCCGCCGACATCGAGATGCGGCCCGGCGCCGGGCTCGATCCGGACCCCGCCGACCCCGTCGGCCGCGCCCTCCTCGCGCCCCGCCGTCTCCTCGTACCGCTGGAGACCGGTCGTGTATAACGGACAGGACGACCAGTCAGGTGAACGGGTGCCCACGGGTGACCCATGGGTGAGCCGCGGGTGACCCGCGGGCAAGCGGGGCAGGAGGCCGGAATGCGCAACGGGCTGCTGCTGCGTCTCCTCGCGCCGCTCCTCTTCCTCCTCGCCCTCGCCGATCTGCTCCTCTCCGAGGGCTCGACCGGCGCCGGACTCTCCGCCGCCTTCGCCATGGCCGCGACCGCCTTCGTCTGCGCCCTGATCGGCGCCGGCGCGGTCCTGCCCGTGCCGCCCACCCGGGTCCGCACCGCCCTGCGCGAACGCGCCCGGCGGACCGCCTTCCTGCCCCAGCGCGACCCCGACGCCAAGGGCCGCCGCAGGCCCCGGGCGCCCGGGCGTGCCCTCCTGACGGCCGCGTAGGGACCCCGTACCCCCGGTACCTCGTACCTCCCGTACCCCCCCGTACCGGAGACGCCCTCTCGCGTTCCGTCCTGCCGAATTCCGCGCCGCGCGATTCCGCGTGCCGCGCGCATCTCCCCGGCACGACGAGACCCCTCGGAGGGCTCCCATGTCCGTTTTCGCTTCCCTGGTCGAGAACCTCGCCGACCTGCTCCAGCCGCTCTTCGGCGCGAGCGCCACCGCCGCCGCGATCATCCTCTTCACGATGTGCGTACGGCTCGCCGTCCACCCCCTCTCCCGGGCCGCCGCCCGTGGCCAGAAGGCCCGCACCCGGCTCGCCCCGCGCCTCGCCGAGCTGCGCAAGAAGCACGCCAAGAACCCCGAGCGCCTCCAGAAGGCGGTCATGGAGCTGCACCGCGAGGAGAAGGTCTCGCCGCTCGCCGGCTGCTTGCCGAGCCTGCTCCAGGCGCCCGCGTTCTTCCTGATGTTCCACCTCTTCTCCAGCGGGCGGATGGCCGGCCACAGCCTCTTCGCCGCCCCGCTCGGCGACCACTACGCCGACGCCCTCGCCGACGGCGGCGCCTTCGGCCCGGCCGGCCTGGTCTACCTGGTGCTCTTCGCGATCGTCGCCGCCGTCGCCACGTACAACTACCGCCGTGCCCGGCGCCAGCCGCTCGCCGTGCCCGCCGACCCCGCGCAGCCCGGCGCGGGCGTGACCGCGGCGATGGGCCGCTACCTCCCGCTGCTCTCCTTCGCGACCCTGCTCTCGGTGGCCGCCGTGCCGCTGGCCGCCGCGCTCTACATCGTCACCAGCACCACCTGGACCGCGGTCGAGCGGGCCTTCCTCTACCGGGACATGCCCGCCGCCGGGGCGCTGGTTACCCCCGCGTAAGGGTCCAGGGTGTGAACGGGGTCTTGCAGACGGAACGGTTCCATTGGAGGATCGACCAATCCTCCGATGGCCGCACTCCATCGGCCGGGGCTCACCACGGCCCGTCCCACGGGCCACCTCGACCACAGGGAGAAGACCATGAAGCTGCTGCGTGTCGGCCCGCCGGGGGCCGAGCGGCCCGCCCTCCTCGACCAGTACGGGACGCTCCGCGACCTGTCCGCGCTGGTCGACGACATCGACGGCGGTCTCCTCGGGGACGCGTCGACGCTCGACCGGGTACGGGCCGCGGCCGGCGCGGGCGTGCTGCCCGCGCTCGACGCGACCGGGCTGCGGGTCGGCCCGCCGGTCGGCCGGATCGGCAAGGTCGTGTGCATCGGGCTGAACTACCACGGGCACGCGGCGGAGGTCGGGGCGGCGACCCCGGCGGAGCCCGTCGTCTTCCTCAAGGCCGCCGACACCGTCGTCGGCCCCGACGACACCGTTCTCGTGCCGCGTGGCTCGGTGAAGACGGACTGGGAGGTCGAGCTGGCCATCGTCATCGGCCGCACCGCCCGCTACCTGGAGACCGACGAGGAGGCCCTGGCCCACGTCGCCGGGTACGCGCTCGCCCACGACGTCTCCGAGCGCGAGTTCCAGATCGAGCGCGGCGGCACCTGGGACAAGGGCAAGAACTGCGAGACCTTCAACCCGCTCGGCCCCTGGCTGGTCACCGCCGACGAGGTGCCGGACCCGCAGGACCTCGGTCTGCGGCTGTGGGTCAACGGCGAGCTGAAGCAGGACGGGCACACCTCCGACCAGATCTTCCCGGTCGCCGAGGTGGTCCGTTACGTCAGCCGCTTCATGACCCTCTACCCCGGCGACATCATCAACACCGGCACCCCGGCGGGCGTCGCCATGGGGCAGCCGGAGCCGAAGCCGTATCTGCGCGCCGGTGACGTCGTCGAGCTGGAGATCGACGGCCTCGGGCGTCAGCGCCAGGAGCTGAAGGGCGCCTGAGCCGAAGCGGGCGGGGGCTCGGCGGGGCCCGGCGGGGGCGGATCGGCCGCCCCCGCCGTGAATCTTTCGGGCGATGACCTCGATGCCCCTGCGCGTGGGGCGTCGCTATCGGCCGCCAAATTCTGCATATTGCCCCATATGAGTGCACATGTGTCGAATCGTCAGCGTCTGCTGAAGGCGGCCGTGGCGGTGGCGGGCGCCGCCGCCCTCGTCGGCGGCCTCGCCACCGCGAGCCTCGCCGACCCGCTTCCGGGCGGGCTCGGCCCCTGTCTGCCGGGCAAGTGCCCCTCCCCGTACCCGGACATCAACAACGGGACGATCGCCGGGCGCGACAACAACATCAACATCTTCGTCGGCGGCGACTTCCTCGTCCGGCAGGCGGCGGCCGAGGCCGAGGGGAAGGTGGTCGTCCTCGGCGACTTCGACATGAACAAGCGGGCGGGCGTCTCGCAGATCTACAACGTCGGCGTCGCCGGTGTCGGCTCGCGCGTCCCGCCGGACGACGGCACCGACTTCCTCACCACCGGCGGGGACATCACCATCGCCGCCGGGCAGCGCCTGCTCGCCGAGGAGGGGGCCGTGCACGGGGTCGTGCGGTACGCGGGCGCGCTCAGCGGGACGATCACGCCGAAGTCCGTCCATGACACGGCGGCGGTCGACAAGTACCGGACGCTGCGCGAGCAGCTCACCGACGTCAGCCGCTGCTACGCGTACGTGCAGGGCAAGCACCGCCCGGCGACCGGCACCGCCGTCAACGGCAGCGACGAGACCGTCTTCACCGGCGACGGGAAGTCGGCGCTCCAGATCTTCGACATCGACTTCGACCTGGAGTCGAGGACCGGCGGCTCCCAGGGCTTCCGCTTCACCGGCATCCCGGACGGCGCGACGGTCCTCGTCAACGTCTACGGCACGGACCGGACGATCGACACGTTCAGCGGCGACGTGCAGGACTCCCTTCAGGACAAGCTGCTGTGGAACTTCCCCGACGCGACCAAGACGACCTTCGAGGGCAGCGGGCAGTTCGAGGGGAGCGTGCTCATCGGCCGGCCGACGAGCGTGGCGACGGTGACCATGCCCGGCATGAACGGGCGCTTCTACACGAGCGGTTCGCTGACCCACACCTCGTTGGTGAACGGGGGCGGCGGGCAGGAGATGCACGCGTATCCGTTCAACGGGGACCTGCCGAAGTGCGACGCGTTCGGACCCACGCCCACCCCGACCCCGACCCCGACGCCCACCCCCACGCCGACCCCGAGTCCGACGGACTCGCAGGGGACGGACGGCGGGACGGCGGACGGGGGCGCGAGTGACGGCGGTTCGAGCGACGGGGGCTCCAGCGACGGGGGCTCGTCCGACGGGGGCTCCAGCGATGGAGGCTCCAGCGACGGCGGTTCCTCCGACGGGGGCTCCTCCGACGGGGGCTCCTCCGACGGTGGCGCGGACACCGGCGGTCACGGCACGACCGGCGGCGGGTCCACCGGGGGCGACACCACCGGCGGTCACGGCACCACCGGCGGCACCTCCGGCGGCGGCGAACTCCCCGACACCGGCGCCGGTTCCACCACCGGGAAGGTCGTCATGGGGGTGACGGCCGCCGGGCTCGCCCTCAGCGGCGGTGTCCTCGTCGCGGTCAGTCGGCGGCGGCGCCGTTCGAGCGGTACGAGCGGTACGAACTGAGCAGGCGCTCCAGATCGAGGGCGGTCCCGGCGGTCCGGCCCCTCACAGCTCCACCGTCACGCCCTCGCGGGCGGAGCGCTTCGCCGCCTCCAGTACGTCGAGGGCGTCGGCCGCCTCGTGCGCCGTGACCGGGTTCGGGCCGGTGCCGCGCAGGGCGGCGGCGACGGCGGCGTAGTAGGCGGGGTAGGCGCCGGGCAGGGTCTCGACGGGGGTGCCGCCGCCCGTCAGGGGGGACTCGCCCGAGCCGATCCGCCCCCACAGCCGCTCCGGCTCGACGCCCCAGGCGGCGCCGGGCTCGGGGCGCAGGCCCTCGCGGAGGGCGGCCTCCTGGGGGTCGAGCCCGTACTTCACATAGCCGGCGCGCTGGCCGAGCAGCCGGAAGCGGGGGCCGAGCTGGGCGGTGGTGGCGCTCACCCAGAGGTGCGAGCGGACGCCGTTCGCGTGGGTGATCGCGAGGAAGGTGTCGTCGTCGGCCTCGGCGCCGGGGCGGCGCACGTCGGACTCGGCGTACACGCGGACGGCGGGACCGAAGAGGACCAGGGCCTGGTCGACGACGTGGCTGCCGAGGTCGTAGAGCAGTCCGCCGATCTCCTCCGGGGCGCCGGACTCGCGCCAGCCGCCCTTCGGGCGCGGACGCCAGCGCTCGAACCGGGACTCGAAGCGCTGGACCTCGCCGAGCTCGCCCTCGGCGAGGAGGGCGCGCAGGGTGAGGAAGTCGTTGTCCCAGCGGCGGTTCTGGAACACCGAGAGCAGCAGCCCGCGCGCGTCGGCGAGGGCGGCGAGCCCGCGCGCCTCGGCGGCGGTCCCGGCGAGCGGCTTGTCCACGACGACGGGCAGCCCGGCCTCCAGGGCGGCGGTGGCGATCGGCACGTGGGTCTTGTTGGGGGAGGCGACCACGACCAGGTCGAGCGCGTCCGCCCGCGCCCACAGCTCCTCGGGCGAGGCGGCGACGGCAACCCCCGGATGCTCGGCCCGCGCCTGCTCGGCACGCTCCGCACTGCCGGTGGTGACCGTGTCCAGGACGAGGTCGGGGGAGGCGGCGATCAGCGGCGCATGAAAGACGGAGCCCGCGAGGCCGTAGCCGACGAGTCCGACGCGGAGGGGGGCGGGGGCGGTGCCAGTCATGCCGCCCACTTTGGCAACGCTGTTGCGAAAGTGCAAGCAGGGGGGAGAATGGGCGGGTGAGGATGGAGAGGGGTACGGGAGTGGGGACGGGTGCGGGGGTGGGTGCGGGCGCCGGAGCGGGTGCGCGTGCGGGTGCGGGTGCGGGAACGAGCACAGGCCCGGGTACGGGAACGAGCCCAGGTGCGGGAGCGGGAGCAGCCGCCGGGTCCGGGCCAAGCGGTGTGAATCTCCCCGCCCTCCGGAGCCACAACGCCGCGCTGCTGCTCGACCTGCTGCGTACGGCCGGGCGGGAAGGGATCAGCCGCCTTGAGCTGGCGGAGCGGACCGGCCTGACCCCGCAGGCGGTCAGCAAGATCACCGCCCGGCTGCGCTCCGAGGGCCTGGCCGCCGACGCCGGACGCCGCGCCTCCACCGGCGGCAAACCGGCCACCGTGCTGCGCCTCGTCCCCGAGGCGGGTCACGCGATCGGCCTCCACCTCGACCGCGACGAGCTCACCGCCGTCCTGCTCGACCTGGCGGGCGTACGCGTCGCCCTCCGCCGCGCCCCCCTGGACCTGGGCGCGGGCGCGGAGCCGGTCCTGACGACCGTACGGGCGGAGGTGGCGGCGCTGCTGGGCCCCGAAGCCCCCCGGCCCCTCCCGGTCCGGCTCCTCGGCGTCGGCGTCGCCATGCCCGGGCCACTGGACCACCGGGCCGGAACGCCCGGGCGGGTCACCGGGTTTCCGCAGTGGGACGGGTTCCCGTTGCGGGACGAGCTGGCGCGGCGGCTCGGGGCGCCGGTCGTGCTCGACAAGGACACCAACGCCGCCGCCCTGGGCCTCGCCCTGCGCCCCGGCGCCCCCGGCTCCTTCGCGTACGTCCACCTCGGTACGGGGCTCGGCGCGGGCCTGGTCCTCGGTGGGGCCGTGCTGCGCGGGGGCAGGACCGGGGCGGGGGAGCTCGGGCACCAGACCGTCCAGCTCGACGGGCCGGCCTGCGACTGCGGCGGGCGCGGCTGCCTGGAGGTGCTGTGCCTGGCGGCCCTCGCGCGCGGCGACCTGGACGGCGCCGCCCGGGTCCTCGGCACCGGCGCGGCCAACCTGGTCCGGCTGCTCGACGTCGACCGGGTCCTGCTCGGCGGCCGGGCCGTCCTCGCCGCCCCCGAGGCGTTCGCGCGCGGGACCCGCGAGGTCCTGGGCGGGCTGGGCCTCCCGGCGGACGTGGCGGTGGCGGCAGGACCGTACGCCGTCGCGGAGGGCGCGGCGCAGCTGATCCTCGCGCCGGTCTTCGGCAGGGAGCCCTCGGGCCTCGGGGGCGAACCCCGGATGATCGGACCATAGGCTGATCGGGCGGGATCGGGCGCGCGTCCGAGGGGCCGGCCGCGTCGCTCCCGCCCCCGCCGCCCTCCCCATGGCAGCGTCGCGGGCGAACCGTACGTTCGCGAGCAGCAAAGGCACCCGCCCCATGCGACTGCGCAACGCCCTCGCCCTGGCGGCCCTCACCACGGCCGCCGCCGTCCCGGTCGCCCATGCCCTGGCGCCCGTACCGGCGGTGGCGGCACCGCCCGAGTGCGGGGCGGAGAACGCCCGGGACTTCCCGCTGGCCACCCGGATCCAGGAGGCCCCGGCCACCTACGCGGCGGGCGGCGACTTCCTCACCTGGAACCTCGGCCTCACCAACACCACCGCCCAGCCCTGCCGGGGCATCCACCCGGTCCTCGTCCTCACCGACCGCGAACGGACCCTGCGGCCCGCCCAGATCCGGGCCGAGTTCTACGACGCGGGGGCGCGGATCTGGCGCCCGGTGACGTTCGAGGGGACGGACCGGGCGGAGAGCGTGGGCGTGTTCGGCGGGACGGAGGAGACGGAGGAGGAGGGGACTGTGGGGGCTGTGGGTACGGGGGACGGCCCTACCGGCGCGCCCACCCCACCCCCCGCCTTCACCGGCTTCGCCGTCCCCCCGCACCGCACCCTCACCGTCCCCGTACGCCTCGCCTTCCGTGCCGACACCGTCCCCGACGAGGTGGTCGTCAACGCCGCCGTCGTGCAGCGGCGGGGCGACGACGGCGACTGGGTCGGCGAGTCGGGCGACTACACGCTGACCGTGCTCCCGGCCGCCCCCGCCGCCCCCGCCGACCCGCCCGCCACCCGCCGCCCGGCCCCCGCCGACCCGGCGCGGCCCACCCCCAAGGGCACGGCCCCTCTCCCGGCCCGCCCCGAACTGGCCCGCACGGGACGGGAGTCCGCCGTCCGGCTGGCGCCCGCCGCGGCCGCCCTGGTCGCGGCGGGCGCGGGCCTCGTCCTGCTCGCCCGCCGCCACCGGAGCCGCGGCACCCACCGGCACGCGTAGGCCACCCCGCGTACACCGTCCCGTTCACTCGCATCTGCAACGATCACCGGGTGGAGAACCCGAACAGCCCCGACGACCCCGGCGCCCCCATCCGCTCAGGCATCCCCGAGCACGGCCGCATCCCCAAGTACTACGCCGTCAAGGCCAAAGTCGCCGCGCTCGTCGCCGAGTTGGGCGAGGGCGGGCTGCTGCCCACCGAGCGCGATCTCGCCGTCCGCTACGAGGTCTCGCGCGAGACCGTCCGGCAGGCCCTGCGCGAGCTCCTCCTGGAGGGGCGGCTGCGCCGCCAGGGGCGCGGCACCGTGGTCGCCGGGCCCAAGCTGGAGCAGCCGCTCTCCCTCGCCAGCTACACCGAGGGCGTGCGTCGCCAGGGGCGCAGGCCGGGGCGTGCGCTGATCTCGCTGGAGCGCTTCCCCTGCCCCGAGGCCCTCGCCCCCGAGGTCGGCGTGGTGCGCGGCGCGCCCGTCTGGCACATGGAGCGGGTGCTGCTCGCCGACGACGAGCGGGTCGGCCTGGAGAGCACGTACGTCTCCGAGGCGCGCGCCCCGCGCCTGGACGTGGAGTTCGACCCGGACTCCTCCTTCTACGCCTATCTCCACGACCGGCTCGGCGTCTCCTTCGGGGACGCCGACGAGCGCATCGAGACCGTCCTGGCGACCCCGCGCGAGGCCCTGCTCGTCGGCACCCCGCCCGCCCTGCCGATGCTCCTGATCCACCGCGTCTCGCGGGACACGGCGGGCCGGCCCCTGGAGCGCGTGCGCACGCTCTATCGGGGTGACCGCTTCAGCTTCACCACCCATCTGGGCAGCCAGGGCTGAGCCCGCGCGGCCGTCCGAGCCCCCCCGTAAAATCACGGAACGATAACGGGTCTAGTCCAAGTTTGGCGGCCCGTTCACCGTCCCGTCGCCCATCCGATCGGTCCGGGTCACCCGCCGCCAGGACCGTGGACGGCATGAAGGTGATCGTCGTAGGAGCCGGCGTGGTGGGAACCATGCACGCCTGGCAGGCAGTCGAACGCGGCCATGAGGTCGTCCACATCGAGCGCGAGGCGGAGGCGCGCGGCGCCTCGCTGCGCAACTTCGGCCAGATATGGGTCAGCGGCAGAGCGGGCGGCGAGGAGCTCGACACCGCCCTGCGCGCCCGCGAGCTGTGGGAGGGCATCGGCGCCCGCGTCCCCGGGCTCGGCTTCCGGGCGATCGGGTCCCTCACCCCCGTACGCAACGAGCTCGAACTCGGCGTCGCCGAAGCCGCCCTGGCCCGCCCCGACGCCGCCGCCCGCGGCTACAAGCTGCTCACCGCCGACGAGGCGAGGGCGGTCAACCCGGCCCTGCGGGGTGCGTTCCAGGCAGCCCTGTGGTGCGAGCGGGACGCCGCCGTCGAGCCCCGCACCGCCCAACTCGCCCTGCGCGAGGCCCTCCTGGCCACCGGCCGCTACACCTTCCTGCCGAACCGCGAGGTACGCGAGGTCGTCGACGCCAACAGTCATGGACGCAGCGCGGTCCGCGACGACCACGGCGACACCCACACCGGCGACGCCGTCGTCCTGTGCACCGGCGCCTGGCTCTCCGGCCTGGTCCGCGAGGTCGCCGGCGAGATCCCGGTCCGCCGGGTCCGGCTCCAGATGATGCAGACCGACCCGCTCGGCGAGCCCCTCACCACCTCCGTCGCCGACGCCGACTCCTTCCGCTACTACCCGGCGTACGCCTCCCCGGAGCTCGACGCCCTCAACGCCGGGCAGGCGCAGGACCCGACCGCCGCCGCCCACAAGATGCAGCTGCTCATGGTGCAGCGCCTCGACGGCGGGCTGACCATCGGCGACACCCACGAGTACGAGCACCCCTTCGCCTTCGACACCCTCGAAGACCCCTACGAGCACCTCACCCGCGTCGTCGAGTCCTTCCTCGGCCGCCCGCTGCCGCGCGTCCGGCGCCGCTGGGCCGGCGTGTACGCGCAGTGCACCGACACCAGCCGCGTCGTCCACCGCCAGCAGGTGCGCGACGGCGTGTGGCTGGTGACCGGACCCGGCGGGCGCGGCATGACCTGCTCGCCCGCCATCGCCGAGACCACCGCGAACGAACTGGGCTGGTAGCCACGATGACCGACACCGACACCGACATCACCACCGTCACCACCACCGCACCCCGCCACGGCCTCGTCGTCCTCGACATGGCCGGCACCACCGTCGCCGACGGCGGCCTCGTCGAGCAGGCCTTCACGGCCGCCGCCGAGCGCCTCGGCGAGGACCCCGCCACGATGATCGACTACGTCCGGGCCACCATGGGCGAGTCCAAGATCTCCGTCTTCCGCCACCTCTTCGGCGGCGACGAGCAGCGCGCCCGGCAGGCCAACCTCGCCTTCGAGGAGGCGTACGGGGAGCTGGTCGCCGACGGCCGGATCGCGGCCCTGCCCGGCGCCGCCGAGGCCATCGGCGCCCTGCGCGAGCAGGGCAGGACCGTCGTCCTGACCACCGGCTTCGCCCGCGTCACCCAGGACGCCATCCTCGACGCCCTCGGCTGGCGCGAGCTCGTCGCCCTCACCCTCTGCCCCGCCGACGCGGGCGGCCGCGGCCGGCCCTACCCGGACATGGTGCTCGCCGCCTTCCTGCGCACCGGCGCCGTCGACGACGTCCGCCGGGTCGTCGTCGCGGGCGACACCTCGTACGACATGCTCAGCGGCGTGCGCTCCGGCGCCGGGATCGTCGCGGGCGTGCTCACCGGGGCGCACGGCGAGGCCGCGCTCAAGGAGCACGGCGCCACCCACGTCCTCGCCTCCGTCGCCGGACTCCCGGAGCTGCTGCGGGAGTACGAGGCATGACCAGCGGCATACGCTTCGACGCCGTCTCCGTCGCGTACGGCGACCACACCGTCCTCGACCGGCTCGACCTGACCGTCGAACCCGGCGAGGTCATGGCCCTGCTCGGGCCCTCAGGCTCCGGCAAGACCACCGCCCTGCGGGCCGTCGCCGGGTTCGTACGGCCCGCCTCCGGGCGCGTGTTCATCGGCGACCGGGACGTCACCGCGCTGCCGCCGCACAAGCGCGGCATCGGCATGGTCGTCCAGCAGTACGCGCTCTTCCCGCACCTGCGGGTCGAGGACAACGTGGCCTTCGGCCTGAAGGCGCGGAAGGTGCCCAAGGCGGAGATCCCCGGCCGGGTCGCCGAGGCCCTGGAGATGACCGGCATGGGGGAGTACGCCAAGCGCTACCCGCGCGAGCTCTCCGGCGGGCAGCAGCAGCGCGTCGCCATCGCCCGCGCGCTCGCCATCCGCCCCAACGTCCTCCTCCTCGACGAGCCGCTCTCCGCGCTCGACGCCCAGCTGCGCTCCGGGATGCTCGCGGAACTGGCGCGGCTGCACCGGGAGTTGCCCGACGTCTCCATCCTGTACGTCACCCATGACCAGGTCGAGGCGCTCACGCTCGCGGACCGGATCGGGGTCATGGACCGGGCGCGGTTGCGGGACTGCGGGACGCCGCAGGAGTTGTATCGGAGGCCGCGTACGGAGTTCACGGCGTCGTTCGTGGGGAACGCGAACCTGTTGCCGGTGCGGGTCGGCACCGACGGGGTCGCCTTCGCGGGCGTCGACCTCCAGGTCCCGGTCGCCGGTGCGGCCCCGGGCTCGGCCGCGACCCTCTGCGTCCGCCCGCACCTCGTCGGGCTCGGCGACGGCCCGAACGCGCTTCGGGGACGGATCGCGGAGGTGCAGTGGCGTGGGTCCACTCATCGGCTGTACGTCGATGTGGGCGGGGAGCGGGTCAAGGCCGACGTCCGGGAGCTGCGGGAGACGCCCGCGCTCGGGGACGAGGTGACGTTGCACTTCGCGCCCGAGGATGGGGTGCTGCTGGCCGCCGGGGTGAACGGTGGGTAGTCGGGGCGGGGGTGTCGTGGAGGCGCCTCGCGCTGGGGGCGTTGTGCCCACCCGTTCCGCCCCAGCGGAACGTATGCCCACAACGGGGCGCAAGCAGCGGAACGCCCCCACCTGGCTCTGGACCATCCCCCCAGTCCTCGCCCTCGCCGTCGTCTTCCTCTACCCCCTCGCCCTCGTCGTCCGGGAGTCCTTCGCCCCCGGGGCGTACGCCGACGTCTTCGCGTCCGCGTCCTTCCGGGACGCGCTGGTCACCACCGTGTGGCTGGCCGTGGCCGCGACCGTGGGGTGTCTGGTGCTCGGGTTCGTGCTGGCGCTGGTCGTCGCGTTCGTGCCGTTTCCGGGTGGGCGGGCGGTGGCGCGGTTCATCGACGTGTTCCTGTCCTTCCCGTCGTTCCTGATCACGCTCGCCCTGCTGTTCCTCTACGGCACCGTCGGCATGGCCAACGGCGTGTGGACGGACGTCACCGGCGCCGCCAGTGGGCCGTTCGACTTCCTCACCACCCCCTGGGGCGTGCTCCTCGCCGAGATCACGTACTTCACGCCCTTCGTGATGCGCCCCCTGCTCGCCGCCTTCTCCCAACTGGACACCGCCCAGCTGGAGGTGGCGTCCTCGCTCGGCGCCCGCCCGCTGCGGATCGTGCGGCAGGTGATCCTGCCCGAGGCGCTCCCCGCGCTCGCCGCCGGCGGCAGCCTCGTCCTGGTGATGTGCCTCAACGAGTTCGGGATCGTGCTCTTCACCGGCGCCAAGGGCGTCACGACGCTGCCGATGCTCGTCTACGGCAAGGCCATCCTCGAATCCGACTACGCGGCGGCCTGCGTCGTCGCCGTCGTCAACGTGGTGATCTCCGTGGGTCTCTACACCGTCTACCGGGTGGTGAGCCGTCGTGCTGGTGCATAGCCGAGCCGGGAAGTGGGCGGTCTGGACCGTCTTCGCGGTCCTCTTCGTCCCGCTCTTCGCCCTGCCGCTCCTCGTCATCCTCGCGGCCTCGTTCTCCACCCACTGGTCCGGTGCCTTCCCCTCCGGGCCGACCACCGCGCACTACGCCGCCGCCGTGCGCGGCGAGTCGCTGACGGCGCTCACCACCAGCCTGGTGACGGCCCTGCTGGCCAGCGTGTTCGCGCTGACCGCCGGGACCTGGGCCGCGCTCGCCGCCGCCGCGCTGCGCAAGCGCGGGCGCAGGATCGTCGACGCGCTGTTCATGCTGCCGGTGGCCGTGCCGTCGGTCGTGGTCGGGCTCGCGGTCCTGGTCGCCTTCTCGCGGCCGCCGCTGCTCCTCAACGGCACGCGCTGGATCGTGATCCTCGCGCACACCGTTCTTGTCACGGCGTTCGCCTACCAGTCGGTTTCGGCTGCCATCCTGCGGCTCGACCCGATGTACGAGCAGGCGGCGGCCAGCCTCGGCGCCCGCCCCGCGTACGTCCTGCTCCGGGTCCGGCTGCCGCTCCTGCTGCCGTCGCTGACCGCGGCGGCCGGGCTCTGCTTCGCCCTCTCCATGGGCGAGCTGAGCGCCACGATGATGCTCTACCCGCCGGACTGGCTGCCGCTGCCGGTGCTCATCTTCACGGCCACCGACCGAGGTTCGCTCTTCACGGGCTCCGCGCTCGCGGTGGTCCTCATGACGGCGACCCTGCTGGTCCTGCTCGCCGTCTCCCGTATCCGTACCAAAGCCTCGTATCGCTAGTTCTGCTCGGACTGCTCAGACTGCTAGGAGAGAACGACGTCATGCTTAGCACCCTCCCGTACGTCAAGCCGATCGCCGCCGTCACCGGCTGCCTGGCCCTCGCCGCCACCCTCACCGCCTGCGGCGGGTCCTCCGCGGCCGCCGACGAGAAGGTCGTCACCGTCTACAGCGCCGACGGCCTCAAGGGCGAGGCGGGCGACGGCTGGTACGACAAGGTCTTCAAGGACTTCGAGAAGCAGACCGGCATCAAGGTCAAGTACGTCGAGGGCGGCTCCGGCGAGATGGTGCAGCGCGCCGCCCGCGAGAAGAGCAACACGCAGGCCGACGTCCTCGTCACCCTGCCGCCCTTCATCCAGCAGGCCGACTCCAAGGGGCTGCTCCAGGCGTACGCGCCGAAGGGCTCCGACCAGGTCGGCGGCGCCGACAAGGCGAGCGACGGCAAGTGGACCTCCGTCGTCAACAACTACTTCGGCTTCATCCGCAACAAGGAGCAGGCGAAGCCCGCCCCCACCACGTGGGAGGAACTGCTGGACGCGAAGTACAAGAACAAGGTCCAGTACTCCACGCCGGGCGTCGCGGGCGACGGCACCGCCGTGCTCATCAAGGCGCTGCACGACTTCGGCGGCCAGGAGCCGGCCATGGCGTACCTGAAGAAGCTGCAGACCAACAACGTCGGCCCGTCCTCCTCGACCTCCAAGCTGGCGCCGAAGGTCGACAAGGGCGAGATCCTCGCCGCCAACGGCGACGTCCAGATGAACTTCGCCCAGGCCAGGACCATGCCGAACCTCGACATCTGGTTCCCGGCCAAGGCCGGCGGCAGGCCGACCACCTTCGCCCTGCCGTACGCCGCCGGTCTGGTCGACAAGGCCCCGCACACCGAGAACGGCAAGAAGCTGCTCGACTTCATGCTCGGTGAGCAGGCGCAGCGCGAGGTCAGCGCCATCGGCGGCGGCTTCCCGGCCCGCAAGGACGTCAAGCCCACCGACGCCAACGCCATCGCGCTGGCCAAGCTGATGGACGGCGTCGAGGTCTTCGAGCCGGACTGGGCCGACATCGACAAGAACCTCACGGCCTACGTGGACGCGTGGAAGTCCGCCACAGGCAGCTAACAGTTCACCGCACGTCTCTTCCGTCCCACCGCTATGTAGCGGAAAGATAACGGGTACGGACCAAAACCAAAGCCAGATCGCGCAACGCCCCTGAGGAATCAGGGGCGTTGGTGTGCCGCCAGTCACCCCCGACCATGGAGGACTCCCGACATGCCGATCCACGGCACAGCCAGCACGCCCGAGGCGCCCCGCGCCTCCCGCCCCTCCCGCCGCACCGTGCTCGCCGCCGCCGGTGCCACCGCGGCCGTCGCCGCCACCGGCCTCGCCGGGGCGCCCGCCGCCCAGGCCGCCGTCTCGGCCGCCCCGACGCTCCCGAACGGCACCAGCGCGGACAAGGTGCTCTTCGTCGGCATGGACGGCCTGCGGCACGACCGCATCGACGCCGCCAAGGCGCCGAACCTCAAGTCCCTGATGGCCAACGGCACCTACGGCCGCTCCCTGCTCTACGCGAACCCGATGGCCCAGACCTCCTCGGGCCCCGGCTGGTCGACCATCTCCACCGGTGTGTGGCCCGACAAGCACGGCGTGAAGGACAACACCTTCGCCGGCCGCGACTACGGCACCTACCCCGGCTTCCTCGCCCGCCTGCACCAGGTCCGCCCCGAGCTCTCGCTCTTCGCCGCCGTCGACTGGCCGGAGCTCGACAGCTACGGCACGGTCACCCCCGGCGCCGACGCCAAGGTCGTCTACAACAACTCCTACGCCGTCAACGACCTCGCGATCACCGACGTGACCGAGGACGTGCTGCGCAACCAGAACCCCGACGTCCTCTTCGTCTACTTCGGCGAGACCGACGAGATCGGGCACAGCTACGGCGCCGCCAGCCCCAAGTACCTCGACGCCATCGACGTCCAGGACGCCTACCTCGGGCGCCTCCTCGCCGCGATCCAGGCCCGCCCGACCTACGCCGCCGAGCGCTGGACGGTCATCGTCGCCACCGACCACGGCCACACCGACACCGGCGGCCACGGCGGCTCCAGCATCGAGGAGCGGCGCACCTTCGTGCTCGCCCAGGGCCCCGGCATCGCCGCCGGCGCCCGCCCCGTCGACACCCGGCTCGTCGACGTCGCCGCCACCGTCTTCCGGCAGCTCGGCATCGTCCCCGACCCGTCCTGGGGCCTCGACGGCAAGCCGGTCCAGGACCGCTCCACCGACCCCTTCGACACCCTCTACCCGTCGCTCACCGGACGTGTCGACGAGACCGGCATCCCCGCCGGGATCCTCGGCTTCACCCACACCGCGCCCAGCGGCTGGTCCGTGATCAACAACGCCATGGGCACCGGCGGCATGACCGAGTGGCGCGGCTGGGCCTTCGCCACCGACGAGTTCTGGTCCCGCTCCCAGCGCGACCAGTCCCGTGAGCTCAATGTGCGCGCCCGGGGCGTCTTCGCGGTCGCCGACTCCGACGAGTGGGCCGACAAGAGCTTCTCCGGTACGTACGACTCGACCCTGGTCACCCCGGCGTACGCGGTCGCGGGGGCGAGCCGGGCGACCCTGGACTTCACCACCCACTACCTCCAGGAGGGCGCCCAGACCGCCCAGATCCTGGCCTCCTTCAACGGCGGCACGCCGACCGTCGTGAAGAGCTACACGGCGGACGTGATCGCGCAGCCCCAGTCGGTCACGGTCGCCGTGCCCGCCGGGGCGAGCAGCGTGAGCTTCCGCTTCCGCTACACCGGGTCCAACAACTGGTACTGGGTGATCGACGGGGTCAGGGTCACCGCATCCTGACCTAGGCTGGGGGCGTCGCCACAGCGCTGTCGCGTCGCCCCCAGTACACCGGATCGTCTCGTACGGCAGGAGTCCCGCACCCATGGCAGAGCGCAAGCCGATCGAATCCTGGCTCACCGACATGGACGGCGTCCTCATCCACGAGGGCGTGCCCATCCCCGGCGCCGACGCGTTCATCACGAAGCTGCGGGACACCGGAAAGCCCTTCCTGGTCCTCACCAACAACTCGATCTACACCGCTCGCGACCTGCACGCCCGCCTGGCCCGCATGGGCCTGGAAGTCCCCGTCGAGAACATCTGGACCTCGGCGCTCGCCACCGCGAAGTTCCTCGACGACCAGCGCCCCGGCGGCACCGCGTACGTCATCGGCGAGGCCGGTCTCACCACGGCGCTGCACGACATCGGCTACGTGCTCACCGACCACGACCCGGACTACGTGGTGCTCGGCGAGACCCGTACGTACTCCTTCGAGGCCATGACGAAGGCGGTCCGGCTGATCAACGCCGGCGCCCGCTTCATCTGCACCAACCCGGACGAGACCGGGCCGTCCCTGGAGGGCCCGCTGCCCGCCACCGGCTCGGTCGCGGCGCTGATCACCAAGGCGACGGGCAAGGAGCCGTACTTCGCGGGCAAGCCGAACCCGCTGATGATGCGCACCGGCCTGAACGCCATCGGCGCCCACTCCGAGTCCAGCGCGATGATCGGCGACCGGATGGACACCGACATCCTGGCCGGTCTGGAGGCGGGCATGCAGACCTTCCTGGTGCTGACCGGTCTGACCAGTCAGGCGGAGATCGACCGCTTCCCGTTCCGCCCGTCCAAGGTCGTGAAGTCGATCGCGGACCTCGTCGAGCGCATCTGACCGACGGGGACGCGACGGGGATGCGACGGGGATGCGATGGGGACGCGACGGGCCGGGCGTCCCCTGGCCGCCGCCCTGAGGATGCGGAACGGCCCGAACCGGGTGACCCTGCCACTATCAGGAGGTCACCATGCGTTCAGGTCCCATCGCTCTCCGTGCCGCAGGGGCGGCTCTGGCTCTGGTGCTCGCGCCCACGGCGGGCACCGCCCTGGCCCATGACGGAGTCCAGGCCACCGTCACCCCGGCAGAGGCCCGCCCCGGAGCCGACGTCGACGTCCGCGTCAGCGGCTGCAAGGGCACGACCGGCGCCGCCACGTCCCAGGCGTTCGTCGCGGCGGCGGAGCTCACCGGCCGGGACGGCGGGAAGAACCCGCTGTTCGGCGACACCACTCTCAAGTCGAACCTCGAAGAGGGCACGTACAAGGTCAACGTGACCTGCGACGGTCACGAGCACCGCGACGTCGGCACCGTGCGCGTCAAGCGCCACGAGCAGCCGACCCACGAGCCCACCCACCACCCGTCCCCGATCGCCCCGGTCCGGGCCGGCGGCGGTGGCACGGCGGCCTTCGCGGCCCCCGTGGCGCCCGGCGTGGCGCAGACCGCCGGCGAGGACGGCCTGGGGACCCCGTACACCCTCCTGGGCCTCGGCCTGGCCGCCGTCGCCGCCGTGTCCGTCGCCTTCCGCAGCGCCCGTCGGCGCGGCGCGGCGGGCCAGAGCGCGGACTGACCGCGTGTCGTCCGGGCGGGCGCTGACCGGAGCGGCCTGGGCGCTGCTGCTGTGCGGCCTGTGGCTCTGGGGCCGGGACGCTGTGGACGGGCCCGCCGTCCCCGCGCCCGCCACCGGCGACATCGCCGCCGTCGGGCGCCCGCCCGGGCTGCCGCTGCCCCCGGCGCACGCGCCGATGGCGCCCGCCGAGCCGCGCCGGGTCGAGATCCCCTCGGTCGGGATCACCGCCCCCGTGGTGGCCCGGGGGCTCGACGGCGCGGGGGCGATCGACCCGCCGCCGTTCGAGATGCCGCACACGGTCGGCTGGTACGGGGCGGGCACCCGGCCCGGTGCCTCGGGCGCCGCGCTCTTCGTCGGCCATGTCGACACCGAGACCCGCCCCGCCGTCTTCTACGGCCTGAGCGCGGCCCGCCCCGGCGCCACGGTCGACGTGACCCGTTCGGACGGCAGCGTCGCGGAATTCACCGTCGAGGACGTCCAGGTCCTGGACCGCGAGGGCTTCGACCCCCGGAAGGCGTACGGGCAGCGCCGGGCGGACCGGGCCGAGCTGCGCCTGATCACGTGCGGCGGCACCTTCGACCGAGAGGCGGGCGCGTACACGGCGAACGTCGTCGTGTCGGCGTACTTGACGGCGGTCCGACCAGGCCAAGGCTGACGTACGGCTACGGATACGGATTACGGATACGGGTCCGGATCCCGGCTCGGATACGACTGAGGCCCCTCACCATCCGGTGAGGGGCCTCAGTCTTCGCGTGCGCCGCCAGGGACTCGAACCCCGGACCCGCTGATTAAGAGTCAGCTGCTCTAACCAACTGAGCTAGCGGCGCCTGCTGACATCGAGAACTCTACAGGACCTCCGACCCTGCTCCTGACCATTTACGACCCCCGCCCGGCCTGTCGGATGGTCGTATCGAGCCGTCGATCCGTCAAAATGCGATTTGTCCAGACAGTTGAGACACTGGCGCCCGTGCAGGAGCGCCAAAAGATCTTGACGAGTGTGGAGGGGAACACATGAGTGTGCCGGCCTTCGAAGAAATCGAACCCGCGTCGGACTGCGGCTGCGCGGGCTGCGCCCAGCAGCGGCGCGACCTCGCCCTGGGGCTCCCCGTACGGGCAGGCGGCCACCCGGCCGCGCACGGCGCCCGCCGCGCGCTGGTCCTGGTGACGGCGGCGGGGGTGGTCCTGGGGGGCGCGGGCACGAGCATGGCGGACGCGATGACGGAGCCCGAGGCGTCGGGTCCGGGGACGGTGGCGGCGGATCCGGCGGTGCTGACGCGGCCGGTGGCGGACGGTGCGGGTGCCGCGGGCCGCGCGGACCGTACGGGTCCCGGTGCGGACACCCCGCAGGGTGGTGCCGGGCCGCTGCACGGCGCCCCCGGGCCCGGCTCGGCGCCGTCCCCGGACGCGACCCCGACGACCAGTCAGATCTCCACGGACACCCTGCGGAAGACGACCAGGGCCGAGATCATCAACCGCGCGAAGATCTGGGTGGCGGCCCAGGTCCCGTACTCGATGGAGAAGTACTGGAGCGACGGCTACCGCCAGGACTGCTCCGGCTACATCTCCATGGCCTGGAACCTGCGCAACAACGAGTGGACCGGCAGCCTCGACCGCTTCGCCGACCGCATCGACCGCACGGAGCTCCAGCCCGGCGACATCCTCCTCTTTCACAACCCCGCCGACCCGACGCGCGGCTCGCACGTGACGATCTTCGGCGGGTGGACGGACTACACCCACACCTCCTACATCGCGTACGAGCAGACCAAGCCGCGCACGCGGAAGCAGGCGACGCCGCTGGCGTACTGGGAGAACTCCGACCGTTACCTCGCGTACCGCTACAAGGGCGTGGTCAGCGGCGGCAGCGGGAACGCGGGCTCCGGCGCCACGACGACGCCGTACCCCGGCGCCGCCAGCTTCGGGCCGGGCGCGAACAACCCGTACGTCACGCAGCTCGGGAAGCTGCTCGTCGAGCGCGGCGGGAAGAAGTTCTACGCCCAGGGCCCCGGGCCCCGCTGGGGCGAAGCCGACCGCCGGGCGACCCAGGCCTTCCAGCAGGCCCAGGGCTGGAAGGGCGGCGCGGCGGACGGCATGCCGGGCCCGCAGACGTGGGCGCTCCTCGTCTCCGGGCAGGGCAAGGACATCGGCGGTTCGAGTGGTTCGGGCGGGTCGAGCGCAACTGAGAGCGGGTTCCCCGGGCGTGGCTACTTCCGTCCGGGCCAATCCAGCGCATATGTGGAGAAGCTGGGCAAACAACTGATGAAGCGGGGCTTCGGCAAGCACTACACGTCGGGCCCCGGTCCGAAGTGGACGGAAGCGGACCGTCGCAATGTCGAGGCCTTCCAGCGGGCCCAGGGCTGGCGCGGCGGCGAGGCCGACGGCTACCCGGGCCCGGAGACCTGGCGGCGCTTGTTCCGATGACCCCGAGAGCATGAGGTGGACCGAATGACGGCATCGACCCCGACCCCCCCGGACTCCGGCCCGGCCGCCACCCGAGACGCGGCCCGCACGGCCCGCCGCCTCACCGACGGCCGCCTACGCCCTGCGGGGCCGCCGGGGGCGGGCGGCGCGGACACCGGCGCCCTGCCGGGCCGTGCGGCGCCGGGGGCCGACGCCGCCATGGCGAGCTCGCCGGCACTGGCGGCGCCACTCGGCGCCACCACGACCGGAGCACCCACCGCGAGCCCGGCCCCGGCCACCCGGGACGCCCTCGCCACGGACCTGACACCACCGTGCAGGAGCGGGGCGATGGCTGGGGCGAGCCTGGGCGCGGGCGGGCCGGAGGCGGCGAGGCCCGCCCGGGCGGGGGACGACGTGGGGGCTAGGGGAGTGGCCCCGGATTCGCCCGCCGCTGCGAGGGGCTCGGCGCTCCCGGATGCGGGTGGGCCGGAGGCGGCGAGGGCCACCCAGGCGCGGGACGCGCAGCCTGCGGGCGTGGCCCAGGTGCTGCCCGCCGGTCTGACGGGTCCGGATGTGGCGAGGGCCGTCGCCCGGGCGGGGGATGCGCAGCCTGGGGGTGTGGCCGAGGTGCTGCCTGCCGGTCTGGCGGGCTCGGATGCGGCGAGGGCTGCCCGGGCGGGGGACGCGCAGCCTGAGGGCGGGCCGCAGGTGCTGCCTGCCGGTCCGGGCGCCGATGGGTTCGGGACGGCGAGCTCCGCCCAGCCTGCGGGAGCGAGCCCGGGGACCGGTCCCGTACCGCAGCCGGTCCGGCTGGACCGGGAGGCAGGTGGGTCAGGCCCCGCGCGGCAGGCGGCACCGGCCGCTTCGGCGGCCGTTCGCCAGGACCGGGAGCCCCTGGCGTCCGGGATGGTCCGCCCATCCGCAGGACCGGCGACCCCGGGCCTGACGCGCCCGACGACTTCGACGCCCACGGCGTCCGGTTCACCGGCTTCTACGCCGCCCTCGTCCACGGGGGCGGCCCCCCGCGGCACCCTGCCCAGCATCGGCCTCTCGGCATCCCAGCCCGCAGCACCCGCAGGAACCACCTCGGTGCAGGCACCCCCGCCCGGCCCCGGTCAGGAGGCCCGGCCCGCCGCTTCGGCGGGCACCGGCGTGCCGAGGGCGGCCGGGCTCGCGCATGCGCCCTCGTCCGCTGCTCCTACGGAAGCGCGCTCGCCGCAGGCGTCCCACCCCGTCGCGCCGGGCCTCGGTCAGGAAGCCCGGTCCGCCACGTCGGCAGGTGCCGACGTGCCGAGGGCAGCCGGGCCCGCCGTGTCGGGCTTCGCGCATGCGGTCTCGTCCGCTGCTCCCACAGGCGCGCTCTCACCGCAGGCGTCCCAGCCCGTCGCGCCGGGCCTCGCTCAGGCTGCCCAGCCCGCCGCACCTGCCGCACCCGGCCAGGCGGCCCCCTCCGCCCCGGCGCGGCCCGCGTCGACCCCCGGGAGTGAGCCGGCGGGCCGTACGGCGGCACAGGAACGCCCGGCCGCCGCTCCGGCGAACCCGGGCACTCCGGCAGGCCCCACGCCTGCGCGCCCGGTGGCCGCAGCACCGAACCCGTCCGGTTCGGCCGCTCCCGAGCCCACTCGGGCACCCACCCGGCCCACGTCCGCGAGCCCCGTCGCGGCAGCGTCGAACCCGGTCGGTCCGGCTGCCCCCGATCCCACTCGGGCAGCGGCGTCTTCGCCAGCCGCACCCGCCGGGTCCATGTCCGTGAGCTCCGTCGCGGCAGCGGCGAACCCGTCCGGTTCGGCTGCCCCGGAGCCTGCTCGTGCAGTGGCGGCTTCGGGCACCCTGCCCACCCGGCCCACGTCCGCGAGTCCCCTCGCGGCAGCGCCGAACCCGGTCGGCTCGGCCGCTCCTGAGCCTGCTCGGGCAGTCGCGGCTTCGAACGCCGCGCCTTCCCGGTCCATGTCCGTGAGCTCCGTCGCGGCAGCGGCGAACCCGTCCGGTTCGGCCGCTCCTGAGCCTGCTCGTGCAGTGGCGGCTTCGGGCACCCTGCCCACCCGGCCCACGTCCGCGAGCCCCCTCGCCGCAGCGCAGAACCCGGCCGGTTCGGCCCCCTCCGCGCCCGCTGCCGCAGCAGCGCACTCGGGTGATCCGACTGCCCCCGCTCCCGCCGCCACGCCGACCCCGGGCGGCTCGACCGCGCCCGCTTCGATCCCCTCGTCCACCCGACCCGCCCCCGCGCACCCCGTCGCGACGGCGGCAACCCCGGGTACCGCGCCCACCCGCCCCTCCACACCGGCGCCCCAGGCCACCCCTCCCGGCAAGCCCGCCCCCAAGCCCCCCGCCCCCACCCTCGACGACTCCGTCGACGTCGGCTGGATCGCCGGCGTCCACGTCAAGGCCGTCGCCGTACCGATCGCCGCATCCATCACCCAAGCCGGTTCCGGCTCCGGCTCCGGCTCCGGCTCCGGCTCCGAAGCCGCGCCCGGGACCAGCTCCCGGACCGGACCCGGACCCGCGACCAAACCCGCAGCCGGACCCGGACCCGGTCCCGGACCCGTGACCGACACCACCACCCGCACCGCCACCCCCACCCCACCCCGCCCCGGAGCCCCCACCGGCACCACCCCCAGTCACCGTCCCGTAAGCGGATCCACCCCCTCCACCCGTCGCCGCAACGTCATCGGAGCCGAGACGACCGGTTCCATCCCTGTCCACCTGCTCTTCCGTGAGGAGCCGGACGCGACCGGAGGGGATGGCAGCGACGACGGGGGCCCCGCCACCGTGCCGGTGCCCAAGGCGCAGGCGGGGGGGCGGAAGAAGGGGAAGGCGGTCATCCCGGCTCCCGCTCGTGCGTCCGCTCGGCCCGCGCCGACCGCTGACCCGAAGTTGGTCGAGAGGCCGGGGCCGGTGCTGCCGGGGTGGGTCGGTGTGGTCGGTGGGGTGCTTGCGTTGGTGGGGTGCGCGGCCGTCGTGTGGTGGGTGGGGGTCGTGCCCGGGGAGGTCGCGCGGATGCTGCGGCTGCCCTCCCGCCCGTACCACGGGATTCCGCTCGGACAGTGGGCCCTGCTCGCCCTCGGCGTCGTCGCCGTCCTGTTCTTCCTGGGCGGCCTCGGCCGCGGCCGGGTCGGTTACGCCCTGGTCCTGACGCTCTTCGGCGACTACCGGGGGACCGTCCGCAGGACCGGCCTGCTCTGGGTCAGCCCCCTCCTCAAGCGCCGCCGCGTCGACGTACGCCTGCGGCACTGGCGCAGCGAGCCGCTGCCCGCGGTGGACGCGAAGGGCACGGCGCTGGACGTCGTCGTCCTGGTGGTGTGGCGGATCCGGGACACGGTCCGCGCCGCGCTGGGCGTGGCCCGGCACGAGGAGTATCTGCGGGAGCAGGTCGAGGCGGCGATGGCCCGGGTACTGAGCCAGCTGCCGGCGGACGCGTTTCATGAGGACGCGCCGACCCTGCGCGACGCGGAAGCCGTCGGCGAGGCGCTGACGAGGATGCTGTCGGCGGAGTGCGCGCCGGTCGGAATCGACGTCTTCTCCGCGCAGCCGACCCGCATCGAGTACGCCCCGGAGGTCGCCGCCGCGATGCAGCGCCGCCGGATCGCCGCGATCGACGCGAAGCACCGCGACAGCGTCCTGACCTCGGTCGTGGACGCGGTGGACGACGTGGTCCACCGGCTGACCTCCCGTGGTCTCGTGGAGCTGGACGACTACGAGCGCAAGGCGCTGGTGAAGGACCTGACCGTGGCGTTCTACACGGGCCGGACGGCGTCGGGGGAGGGCGCGTGACCCTCACTCATTGGTATGGACATGCTCAACTTCCGGCCATACCTTGTTACTTGGTCTAGACCGGAATCAGTGTCACCGCACGCGTGCAGCAGGACCCACAGAACTCCCCCACGTTCTCCTGGAGCGACAGCATGCGCAAAAAGACAGGAGTGGTGGCCGTGGCGCTCGGCGTCGCCGCCGCCTCCCTCTTCGCCACCACCAGCGCGAGCAGCCACGGCTACACCGACTCGCCGATCAGCCGTCAGAAGCTCTGTGCCAACGGCACCGTGACCAACTGCGGTGACATCCAGTGGGAGCCGCAGTCGGTCGAGGGCCTCAAGGGCTTCCCGGCCGCCGGCCCCGCCGACGGAAAGATCTGCGCCGGCGGGAACTCCCGCTTCTCGCAGCTCGACGACCCCCGCGGCGGCGCCTGGCCCACCACCAAGGTCACCTCGGGCCAGAGCTACACCTTCCGCTGGCAGTTCACGGCCCGCCACGCGACCACGGACTTCCGCTACTACGTCACCAAGAACGGCTGGACCGGGACCAAGGCCCTCACCCGGGCCGACCTCGACCCCCAGCCCTTCCTGGTCGTCCCCTACAACAACCAGCAGCCGCCGTCCACGCTCTCGCACTCCGGGACCATCCCGGCGGGCAAGACCGGCCGCGGCCTGATCCTCGCCGTCTGGACCGTCGCCGACACCACGAACGCCTTCTACGCGTGTTCGGACGTTCAGTTCTGACGTAGCGTCAGTTAGCATCCGCCCCCATGGGGACCGTCGCGGAGCTCGTACGACGCCAGTGGGACGACCACAGGACCGGACTGAGGGACGAGCACACCACCCTCACCCACCACCAGGTCGCCGCGGGCGCCACCGCGCGCGCCGCGCTGCTCACGGAGCTGATGCCCGACCGGCCGGGGAGCGAGCCGCACCTCGGCCTCCTGCTCGACAACACACCGGAGTACCCGCTCTGGCTCGGCGCGGCGGCCCTCGCGGGGGCCGCCGTCGCCGGGATCAACCCCACCCGGCGCGGCGCCGAACTCGCCCGCGACATCCGGCACACCGAGTGCCGGGTCCTGATCACCCAGCGCGCCCACCTGCCGCTCCTCGACGGGCTGCCCCTCCCCGGCCTGCGCATCCTCGTCACCGACACGGACGCCTACCGCGCCCTCCTCGCCCCCTACGAGGCCGCCACCCCGGACGACATCCGCCCCGTCCGTCCCGTCGGCCCCGACCGCCGCCTCCTGCTCTCCTTCACCTCCGGCTCCACCGGGGCGCCCAAGGCCGCCGTCTGCTCGCAGGGGCGGCTCGCCGCGGCCGGTGCCTCGCTCGTCTCCCACTTCGGGATACGCGCCGAGGACACCCACTACATCTGCATGCCGATGTTCCACGGCAACGCCGTGATCGCCGACTGGGCGCCCGCCCTCGTCGCGGGCGCCGGGATCGCCCTGCGTGCCCGCTTCTCGGCCTCCCGCTTCCTCCCCGACGTACGCGGCTTCGGCGCCACCTACTTCACCTACGTCGGCCGGGCCGTCCAATATCTCCTCGCCACCCCCGAGACCCCGCACGACCGCGACCACCACCTCCGGCTCGGCTTCGGCACCGAGGCGGGCGCGGTGGACGCGGCCCGCTTCGAGGCGCGGTTCGGGGCCCGGCTCGTCGAGGGGTACGGCTCCTCCGAGGGCGGCGCGGCCATCCAGCGCACCCCCGGCACACCGCCCGGCGCGATCGGCCGCGCCGCCCCCGCCGACGACCTGGCCGTGGTCGACCAGGCGACCCGCCACGAATGTCCTCCGGCCCGCTTCTCCCCGACCGGGGTCCTGCTCAACGCCGACGAGGCCGTCGGCGAGCTGGTCAACCGCGGCCGCAACCCCTTCGAGGGCTACTGGCGCAACCCCGAGGCGCAGGCCGCCCGGCTGCGCGACGGCTGGTACTGGACCGGCGACCTCTTCTACCGGGACGCGGACGGCTTCCTCTACTTCGCCGGGCGCACCGACGACCGGCTGCGCGTGGACAGCGAGAACCTGGCCGCGGCGATGATCGAGAACATCCTGGCCCGCTGGGAGCGCGCCGCCGGAGTCGCCGTGTACGCGGTCCCCGACGCGGCCGCCGGCGACCAGGTGATGGCCGCGCTGGCCCTGCGCCCCGGCGCCGCCTTCGACCCGGCCGCCTTCGCCGCCTTCCTCGCCGCCCAGTCCGACCTGGGCACCAAGATGCCGCCCCGCTTCGTCCGCGTGGTCCCCGAACTCCCCCTGACGGCCACCAACAAGATCCACCGAGCAGCCCTCCGCCACACGGCCCTGACCTCCCCAGACCCCACCTGGTGGCGCCCCACCCCCACCGCCCCGTACGAGCCCCTCACCCCGACCACCCGCGAGACCCTGCGCGCGGAGTACGCGGAACGGGGGCGGGAGTTCCCCGGGTAGCCTGCGGCCGCGCGCCTCCGGGACCTAGCCTCGTCCTGACCGTGCCGGACATGGAAGGCGATCTACGGGGGGTGTCATGGCCGATCACGAGGTCCACTGGCGGCGAACGGACGACGGATTCTTCGACCTGGGCCCTCTGAGGGTTCCGGCCACCGAAGGAGTCCGGCTCTCGCCGCTGAGGAACGAGAGGGGCGACAAGGTGCTGTCCGTCACCGTGGTGCGAGGACGGGCGGCGATTCAGGTCCAGCTGTTCGATGCGTCGGCGGGCCTCTCCTGGGCTTCCGTCCGGCGTGACCTGTCGGAGCAAGTCCGACAGCGGGGCGGGACGGTGCGGGAGATCATCGGCCGGTCAGGGCCTGAGCTCCAGGCGAACCTCTTCACGAGTGGCCCTGACGGCCGGACCAGGACGATGGACGTGCGCTTCGTCGGCCGGGAAGAGCAGGGCCGGCTGCTGAGGGGCTTGATCACGGGGGTGGGGGCCACTCCGGGGAGCGACGACGCCTGGTCGTACCAGGTGTTCGAGGAGACGGCGGTCAAGGACACCGGCACCGGCACCGGCCGCCCGGCCACGACGCTGCGATGGCCTCCGGTCGAAGTCCCGGCGAGGTAGGCCCAGCCCTACCGCCCGGACACCCCCTGCGCCCATGGCCCCGCCCCCGTACCCCCGCCTAACGTGATCGTCCATGGAGCCCCGTACCCCTTGGCAGGCGTTGGCCCGGCCCGGCCGTTTTCTTCGCACCGCCTGGCCATGGAGGGCCGTCGCCTACCTGGCGTCCGGGGTCGCCGTCGGGGCGCTCGCGCTGCTCGTTCTTCTCGTGCTCGTCGGGTTCTCCGTGCTCCTCGTCGGGCTGCCGCTGCTGCCGCTCGCCGGTGTCGCCCTCGGGGGACTGGAGCGGCGGCGGCTGCTGCTGCTCGACCGTGAACCGGCCGCCGATCCGCACCGCGTTCCCGGCGCGCCGGGCCTCGTCGCCTGGCTGCGGGTCCGGGTGCGGGAGCAGGCCACCTGGCGGGAGCTCGCGTACGCCGTGCTGCTCGCGACCGTGCTCTGGCCGCTCGACCTGATCGTGCTCGCCGTCGGGCTCGGTCTGCCCGCCGCCCTGCTGAGCGCGCCCGTGCAGCTCGCGGCGGCCGGCGGGGAGGAGGCGAAGGTGGTCAAGGCGTATCTCGTCACCTCGTATCCGCAGGCCTTCGCCGCCGCCCTGCTCGGTCTGGTCCTGCTGCCGCTGCTGCTCTACCCGCTCACCGCCCTCGCCGGGGCCCGCGCCGCCCTCGCCCGGGCCCTGCTCGCCCCGCGCGAGGCCGAGCTGCGGGACCGGATCGGCGAGGTCACCGCCTCCCGCGCCCGGCTCGCCGCCGCCTTCGAGGCCGAGCGGCGCCGCATCGAGCGGGACCTCCACGACGGGGCCCAGCAACGGCTCGTGGCGCTGACCATGACCCTCGGGCTCGCCCGGTACGACGCCCCGCCGGGCCCGCTCGCCGACCAGCTGGCGAAGGCGCACGAGGAGGCCGGCCGGGTGCTGACCGAGCTGCGCGAGCTGATCCACGGCATCCATCCGCAGGTCCTCGTCGACTACGGGCTCCCCGAGGCGCTGGCCGACGCGGCGGACCGGTCGCCGGTCCCGGTGGACGTGCGGGCCGACGGCCTCCCCCGGCTCCCCGCCCCCGTCGAGAGCGCCGCCTACTTCGCCGCCCGTGAGGCGCTCGCCAATCTCGCCCGGCACAGCGGGGCCACCCGGGCCGCGGTGACCGCCCGCCATGCCGGCGGGGTGCTCCGGCTCGCCGTCGAGGACGACGGGCGCGGCGGGGCCGACCCGGCCCGGGGGAGCGGCCTGACCGGTCTCGCCGACCGGCTCGCCGTCCTCGATGGGACACTTTCGATCACCAGCCCGCCCGGCGGGCCGACCGTTCTACGAGTGGAGATCCCGTGCGGCGTTCGCTCCGAGTCGTCCTCGCCGAGGACAGCGTCCTCCTCCGCGAGGGACTGATCGGGCTCCTGGCACGTTTCGGCCACGAGGTCGTCGCGGCGGTCGGCGACGCCGGGGCCCTGCCCGCCGCCGTCGCCGCGCACGAACCGGACATCGTGGTCACGGACGTCCGGATGCCGCCGGACTTCCAGGACGAGGGGCTCCGCGCGGCCGTCGCGCTGCGGGCCGAGCGCCCGGGGCTGCCGGTGCTCGTGCTCAGCCAGTACGTCCAGCGCAGCTACGCCGCCGATCTCCTGGACGCGGGCGACGGCACGGGCGTCGGCTATCTGCTCAAGGACCGGGTCGGCCAGGTCGAGGAGTTCCTGGACGCGCTGGTCCGGGTCGCGGACGGCGGTACGGTCGTCGACCCCGAGGTCGTACGGCAGCTGCTGCGCCGGCACCGCGATCCGCTGGCGGCGCTGACGCCCAGGGAGCGGGAGGTCCTGGGCCTGGTCGCGGAGGGGCACTCCAACGGGGCCATCGCGCGCAGGCTGGTCGTCACGGAGGCGGCGGTCGGCAAGCACATCGGCAACATCCTGGCCAAGCTGGACCTGCCCCCGGCGGAGGACACCCACCGCCGGGTCCTCGCGGTGCTGGCCTATCTCCAGGCGTAAGACGGAAGACGGAAGACGTACACGTAAAACAAAGAAGCCCCTCGCTTTCGCGAGGGGCTTCCTCTGTCTGTGCGCCGCCAGGGACTCGAACCCCGGACCCGCTGATTAAGAGTCAGCTGCTCTAACCAACTGAGCTAGCGGCGCTTGCTGACAGAGAAAATACTACCTGGTCCCGAGGGGTGCTCCCGACCACCCGGTCAGATCGCCAGCGACAGCACCACGGGCGCGGCCCGCCGGTTCAGCGTGTCGGCCGCCGAGCGCAGCCGGTGCGCGTGCTCGATCGGCAGCGAGAGGGCCAGGCAGCCCACGGCCGAGCCCGCCGTCAGCGGCACCGCGGCGCAGACCGTGCCCACCGCGTACTCCTGGAGATCGAGCACCGGGACGGTCGGCGGCTGGCTGTCCAGCTTGGAGAACAGCACCTTCTCGTTGGTGATCGTCCGGGAGGTCAGCCGGGCGATCTTGTGGCGGGAGAGGTGATCGCGGCGCCCGTTCTGGTCGAGCTGGGTGAGCAGGCACTTGCCGACGGCGCTGGCGTGCGCGGCGGACCGGAAGTCCACCCACTCGTTGACCTTCGGGGTGCGCGGCCCGTCGGCGAACTGGGTGATCTTCACCTCGCCGTCGATGTACCGGCTGATGTAGACGGCGGCGCCGACCGAATCGCGCAGCTCGGTCAGCGTCTCCTGCAGCTTGAGCTCCAGGGCCTCGCGGCGGGTCATGCCGGAGCCGAGGAGGACCAGGGAGTCGCCGATCACATAGGCGCCGTCGGAGACCTGCTCCACATATCCCTCGCGCCTGAGCATGAGGAGCAGGGACGACAGATGGGCGACGGGCAGGCCGGTCTCCCGTGCGATCTGCACGTCCGTCACGCCGCCGCCGTGCCGTGGGACGGTCTCCAGCACGCGCAGCGCGTATTGCACCGAGTGGAACGGCGCGGTGGGCTCGGGCTTCAGCGCCACGGTTTCCCCCTACCAGGTTGTGACCGCTAGCTTCCGTACCACGATAGCCGCCAAGGGCCCGATACGGGGCGGCTGTTGGCGAGATTGATGCGGTGCTCAGGGGCCGTACGCTGGGGCGCGCCACTCTGGCATATGCCAGAGTCACAGCCCCGTGACAGAGGCTGAGGTCAGGGCCGTGCGGGAGGGTTCCCGCACGGGCGTTCGGCCCCTTCCGGACGTGAAGATTTTTTCGGGCGGGGCGCCTCAGGGATCCCGGGCGCCTCGGGGATCCCGGGGCCCCCGCGCGCCCGGAGGCCGCCGGAATAAGCGGAGACACCCTCCTGTTGTCGCCCCCCGTACAGACGTCACTGCGCAGGAAGGCCGTCCACGGTGAGCGACGCGATTCGAGGAGAGGCGCGGGGCACCGCGCCCGTACCGCTGTCCGTACTGGATCTCGTGACCGTGGGCAGCGGGCGCACCGCGACCCAGGCCCTGGCGACCAGCGTCGAGATCAGCCGGCTGGCCGAGCGGCGCGGCTACCACCGGCACTGGGTGGCCGAGCACCACTCCATGCCCGGGGTCGCCTCCTCCTCGCCCGCCGTGATCCTGGCCCATCTCGCCGCCCACACCCGCCGCATCCGGCTCGGCTCCGGTGGCGTGATGCTGCCCAATCACGCGCCGCTGGTGATCGCCGAGCAGTTCGGCACCCTGGAGGCGCTGGCGCCGGGCCGGGTCGACCTCGGGCTCGGCCGCGCGCCCGGCACGGACGGCGCCACCGCCGCCGCGCTGCGCCGCAGCGAGACCTTGAACGAAGGCGCCGACGACTTCCCGCAGCAGCTCAGCGAGCTGACGCGGTTCCTGGACGACGACTTCCCGGACGGGCACCCGTACGCCCGGATCCACGCCGTACCGGGGCCGGTGCAGGGGCCGAAGGGGCGGCCGCCGGTCTGGCTGCTCGGGTCCTCCGGCTTCAGCGCGCGGCTGGCCGGAATGCTCGGTCTGCCCTTCGCCTTCGCCCACCACTTCTCCGCGCACAACACGATCCCCGCGCTCGACCTCTACCGGGACTCCTTCCGGCCGTCGGCCGTGCTCGACGCGCCGTACGCGCTGATCGGCGTCGCCGCGCTCGCCGCCGACGACCCGAAGGAGGCCCGTCGGCAGGTGCTGACCGGCGCGCTGTCGATGCTGCGGCTGCGCAGCGGCCGGCCGGGGCTCGTCCCGTCGCCGGAGGAGGCGGAGGCGTACGCGTTCAGCCCGGCCGAGCGGGAGTTCGTCGAGTCCTGGCTGGCGAACGTCGTGTACGGCTCGGCCGACGAGGTGCGCGAGGGGCTCGACGCGCTCCGGAAGCGGACCGGCGCCGACGAGCTGATGATCACGGGCAACGCCCACGGCGGGGACGTCCGGGTGCGCAGCTACGAGCTGATCGCCGACGCGTACGGGCTCCCCGAGCTGCCCCCGCCGCCGGCCGCGACGCCGGCCCCGGGGGAGTAAAACCTCGATCTCGCCAGGCCGTTGGTTCGCTCCTGAACGAACCGACCGAAGATCCCTAAGCGAACCTTAAACCGCTCGTCACATGTGGTGGCGAGCGGTTCCGTTTTGTGCTGCGGCCTCTCCGGACAGCCCTGACAAGGGCTTTCTCGCGCCAATTGGTCTAGTCCTCAATCTGGTTCAGACCATTGACGCGCTGTTCATACGCCGGATATCACTGCTCCAACTTCCGTACCGCCACCCCTCCCGGAGGCCGCACGTGCACCCCCGCAGACCACTGATCGCCGCCCTTCTCAGCTCCGCCCTCGCCGCCGGCGCGCTCGCCGCCACCGTCGGCATCGGCTCCGCCCAGGCAGCCGACACCGCCGCCGCCCCCTCCACCGGCGGCGTCAAGATCGCCTACTACGACCAGTGGAGCGTGTACGGGAACGCCTTCTATCCCAAGCACCTCGACACCCGCGGCATCGCGGGCAAACTGGACATCATCAACTACTCGTTCGGGAACATCCACCCGACCGACCTCACCTGCTTCCAGGCCAACAAGGCCGCGGGCGACGACAACAACCCCAACGCCGGTGACGGCGCGGGCGACTCGTACGCCGACTACCAGAAGTCCTTCTCGGCCGCGGACAGCGTCGACGGCGTGGCCGACAAGTGGGACCAGCCGATCGTGGGCGTCTTCAACCAGTTCAAGGAACTGAAGGCGAAGCACCCCAACCTGAAGATCAACATCTCGCTGGGCGGCTGGACCTACTCCAAGTACTTCTCGGACGCGGCCAAGACCGACGCCAGCCGCAAGAAGCTGGTCGCCTCCTGCATCAAGCAGTACATCCAGGGCGACCTCCCGGTCGAGGGCGGCTTCGGCGGCCCCGGCACCGCGGCCGGCATCTTCGACGGCATCGACATCGACTGGGAGTACCCGGGCTCGGACGGCGGCCACCTCGGCAACCACTACGCCCCCGAGGACAAGCAGAACTTCACCCTCCTGCTCGCCGAGTTCCGCAAGCAGCTCGACGCGTACGGCACCGCCAACGGCGGCAAGAAGTACCTGCTGACCGCCGCTCTCCCGGCCGGCCAGGACAAGATCAAGTACATCGAGACGGACAAGATCGGCGCGTACCTCGACTACGCGAACATCATGACGTACGACATGCACGGCGCCTGGGACGGCGACGGGCCGACGTACCACCAGTCCCCGCTGTACTCCGGTACGAACGACCCGACCGACGCGATCAAGCCGGGCACCGAGAAGTACTCGATCGACAACGCCATCGACTCCTGGATCGACGGCAAGCCCGCCTACGGCATCACCGGCGGCTTCCCGGCCAACAAGCTGACCCTCGGCTACGAGTTCTACTACCGCGGCTGGAAGGGCGTCCCCGCCGGCACCGCCAACGGCCTCGCCCAGCCCGCCACCGGTGCCTCCGGCGCCCGTCCGCTGAGCCAGCAGCCGGGCATCGCGCACTACAAGGAGCTCGGCGGCATCGTCGACAACCCGGCCACCACCTTCTGGGACGACCAGGCGAAGTCCGCCTACTTCTACAAGGACGGCGAGTTCTTCACCGGCCTCGACCAGCGCACCATCCAGGCCCGTGCCGACTACGCCCACCAGCGCGGTCTCGCCGGCGCGATGATGTACTCGCTGCTCGGCCTGGACGCCAACGCCACGCTCTTCAACCAGATCGTGACGGCCGTCGGCTCCTCGCCGACCACCCCGACGACGCCGCCCACCACGACGCCGCCGACCACCCCGCCCACGACGCCGCCGACCACCCCGCCGACCACCCCGCCCACCACGCCTCCGACGACGCCGCCGACCGGCTGCACCGCCCCGGCGTACGTGGCCGGCACGGTCTACACCGGTGGCTCGACCGTCTCCCACAAGGGCCGCAAGTGGCTCGCCCAGTGGTGGACGCAGAACGAGGAGCCGGGCACGACCGGCGACTGGGGCGTCTGGAAGGACCAGGGCGCCTGCTGACCGGGCCCGCTGATCCCCTCCGGACCCAGGCTCCACGGCCTGACCGGGCTGCAAAGCCTGCCCCCAGGCTCCACGGCCTGACCCCAGGCCGCACCGCCTGACCCCACGCTCCACCGCATGAACCACTGCCCCCGCCCGGAATGTCCCTCCGGCCGGGGGCAGTTCCATGCCCGCGCCCGGGGGCCGGATGCCCAGGGGCGCGCCCCGGCGGCCCCGCCCGCTCACACGGGCAGCGGTGCGGCCCCGATCAGCTCGGCGATACGGTCCGGGGCCACCGGTCGCGAGTACAGCCAGCCCTGCCCGGTGTCGCAGCCGATCCGGCGCAGCCGGGTGGCCTGCCCCGCGGTCTCCACGCACTCGGCGGTGACGGTGAGCCCCAGCCGGTGGGCGAGCTGGACGAGCGCCTCCACGATCAGCTCGTCCGCCGGGTTGGCGTGCGCCTCGTCCTGGAAGCCGCGGACGAAGGAGCCGTCCAGCTTCAGCACCGAGACGGGCAGCCGGCTCAGATACGCCAGGTTCGAGTAGCCGGTGCCGAAGTCGTCGATGGCGATCCGCACGCCCATGTCGCTCAGTGCCTGGAGCGCCTGGAGCGGGCGCCCGGCCGAGCCCATCACCGCGGACTCGGTGAGCTCCAGCTGGAGCAGATGGGGCGCGAGCCCGGTCTCGGCGAGGATGCCGGCGACATCGGCGACCAGGTCGGAGTCCCACACCTGACGTACCGCCACATTGACGCTGACGAAGATCGGCCGGTCGCCGGGGTGGTCCTTCTGCCACTGCCGGGCCTGCCGGCAGGCGGTCTGGAGCACCCAGCGGCCGAGCTCGACGATCGAGCCGTCCTCCTCGGCGATCCCGACGAACCGATTCGGCGCCAGCGTGCCGAACTGCGGGTGGTTCCAGCGCACCAGCGCCTCGACCCCGCGCACGGCCCCGTCGGCGAGGTCCACCAGCGGCTGGTACTCCAGCGCGAACTCCCCGCGCTCCACCGCCGGGCGCAGGGTGGAGCTGAGCGCCTGCCGGGTCATCCGGTGGGCGTTGCGCTCGGGGTCGAAGAGCGTCCAGCGGCTCTTCCCGTCGGCCTTGGCCCAGTACAGCGTGGTGTCGGCGGCCTGCATCAGACAGGTCGCGGTCGAGCCGTGGGCGGCCCGCTCCACGACGCCGATGGAGGCGGAGACCGACAGGCGCTGCCCGGCCAGGTCGAAGGGCCGCTGGAGCGAGGCCAGCGCGGACTGCGCGAGGTCGGCCAGTTGCTCGGTGCCGGTGGACTCCTCCACCAGGATGGCGAACTCGTCGCCGCCGAGCCGGGCGACGAGGTGGCCGCCGTTGCGGGTGTAGCCGTAGTTGTCGGCGCACTCGGTGAGCCGGGCGGCGACGGCGGCGAGCAGCCGGTCGCCGATCCGGTGGCCGAGCGTGTCGTTGACCGCCTTGAAGCCGTCCAGGTCGAGGTAGCAGATGCCGATCCGCCCTGTTCCGCCATGCCGGTACGACTGGTACGACCGCGATGCGGGCGCCCGGTCCCTGGGGGCCTCCTCGTGGGCCTCGAGGGCGGCGGTCTCCAGGGCGGCGGTGAGCCGCTCGAAGAACAGGGCGCGGTTGGGGAGCCGGGTCACCGGGTCGTGCATCTGGAGGTGGCGCAGGCGCGCCTGGAGCTCGCGGCGCTCGCTGATGTCGGCGACCGAGAGCAGCACGCGCGGGCTGTCCGGGACGGGGGAGACCGTCACCTCGGCCCACAGGGAGCGCCCGTCGGGGTGCTTGAGCCTGCGGGTGCAGCGGAAGCGGGACCGGCGCCCGCGCAGCACCTCGCGGTACGCGTGCCAGGTGCGCCCGTCGGACGCGAGGTCGACGAGGTCGGCGGCGGCCTGCTCGCGCAGGGCGGCGGGCTCGGTGCCGAGGAGGGTGCCGAGCGAGTCGTTGGCGGCGACGACGGTGCCGTCCTGGTCGACCAGGGCCATCGCGATCCGGGCCACGCGGAAGGCGGCGGAGCAGTCCCGGAGTTCGGCCGGGTGACGCTCCGTGAGTGCGGGCTCCGCCGACGGGGGCACCGGTACTTCGGGGGATCCGCTCACCGCTCGCTCCCGTAGTGCGTTCGGGCCGTACAGATGTGGTCGGAATTCGGCCAGGGGAAGTGCCAAGGAAAGTGTGCCGATCATAGAGGCTGGCCGGGGGACCGTTCCAGCTCCCGGGCCCGGCGCGGGGCCCGCGCGGCCTGTGAGGATGCCCACCCGATGCCCTCGCCCGATCGTTTCTGCGCGGGTCTGACACGGCCCGATGCCGCCCTGACCGAATGTGACTTTCCGTGAGTCGGTCCGCGTCCGTGTCGCGTCGACGCGGCGGGTCCCGCTCACCCGACCGGGGCAGCGGAAAGGTGCGAAACACCGCAAACCATCACAAGGTGGGTGAGGTGTCCCGCATTCCGGAGCCGGAGGTCCACGTGAGGGGTCAGCAGCCACCCGGGCGAGTACCCGAGGGAGTGCCCGGAGGGTCGCCCCGCTCCCGCCTGCGGGCCGGCGCGGCGGCCTTCACCTCGCTCGCGGCGCTCGCCGCGACCGGCCTCGTGGCGGGCCCCGCCGTCGCCGCGCCTTCGGCCGGGCCCTGCGCCCTGCCCCGTACCGCGGCGCATCACTCGCTCGGCCTCGACACCTGGAACCGCGCCTATCCGCAGCCCACCCGGGCCCTCGACGCGGTCATGATCTTCCTGTCCTTCCCGGACTCCGAGCCGCTGACCGAGCCGTCCGCGCTGGCCGCGGACCACTTCCCGGGCACGGCCGAGTTCTTCGAGCGCGCCTCCTACGGGCGCTTCAGCCTGCGCACCCACGCCCAGACCGCCTGGACCCGGATGCCACGGGACTCCTCCGCGTACCGGATACGGCGGGACTGGGACGCCGAGCACCGCGCGGCCTATCTGCGCGACGCGATCAAGGCGGCGGACGCCTCCGTCGACTTCTCCCGCTACGACGTCGTCTATCTGGTCGCCGACCCGGACGCGCCGGGGGTGGACTCGGACGCCACCAAGGTGGTGAACCTGGAGCATCCGCTGGAGGCCGACGGCACGGAGATCAAACGGGTCGTCACCGTCTTCGAGCGCCACCCGCCGGACCGCAACGTGCTCGCGCACGAGACCGGGCACGTCTTCGACCTGCCCGACCTCTACCACCGGCCGGTGGACGGCAAGGGCGACTGGGACACCTATGTGGGCGACTGGGACGTCATGGGCAGCCAGTTCGGCCTGGCCCCGGACCTCTTCGCCTGGCACAAGTGGAAGCTGGGCTGGCTGGACCGCTCCCAGGTGGTCTGCGTGCGCGGCCCCGGCACCCGCACGGTGAGCCTGGAGCCGGTCGGCGCGGCCCCCGTGGCCGGCGGCACCGTCGGGACCCGGCTCGCGGTCGTCCGCACCGGCGAGGACAGCGTCCTCGCGATCGAGGCCCGCGCGGCGACCGGCAACGACCGGGACACCTGCACCGAGGGCGTGCTGGTCTACCGGGTGCGCAACGAGGCGGCCTCCGGCGACGGGCCGGTCGAGGTCGTGGACACCCACCCGGGCACCGAGGCCTGCTGGGACCGCTCGGTCTACCCGCCGCTCGCGGACGCGCCGCTGGCGGAGGGGGAGTCCTTCACGGTGCCGGGAACGGGCGTACGGGTGGAGGTCGCCGACCGGACGCGGGCGGGCGTGTGGACGGTCCGCGTCACGGGCCGGCAGGCGGGCCGCTAGACCGCCTGCCGCACCGCGCACACGAAGAAGCCCCCCGCTTCCGCGAGGGGCTTCTTCTGTCGGTGCGCCGCCAGGGACTCGAACCCCGGACCCGCTGATTAAGAGTCAGCTGCTCTAACCAACTGAGCTAGCGGCGCCTGCTGACGTCGTAGACATTAGCACCCGGATCCGGGGAAGGAAAAATCGATACGCGCACGTCGGCGGCGGAGGCGGCCCTGGCCGCCCGGACACAGGCCCAGAGCAGCACCTCGGGCCCGGGCAGCCACGGGGAGCGGGTGTCGGGGGCGACCAGCCAGCGGGGGCCCGCGGAGTCGTGCGGGGTGAGCGCCGGGATGGTCACGGCGTCCCCGATGCCGTGACAGAGCGGCCGGGGCACGGCCTGCCCCCACTCCTCCCAGTCGAGCAGGGACGGCAGCCGCTGGGCGGTGCCGGGCGCGGCGAAGAGCAGCATCCGGCCCCGGTGGGTGGCGACCGGCCCGGAGCCGGGCCCCTCGGCCCAGAGCCGGTCCAGCATCCGGCGCCCGAAGATCGGCTCCACGTTGACCACGTCGAAGGCGGTCCCGCAGGGCAGGACGGCGGCGGCGTCCGGGCGCTCGTCCCAGAGCCCGAGCAGCGACCGCGGCTCGGCGACGGCCGAGGCCAGCCAGTCGGCCCCCTCCTCGGTGACCCGTGCGGCCTGGTGCCGCCCCTCGTCCAGGCCCCGCAGGGCATGGAGGATCTCGTAGGGGGTCGTCTCTTCGCGCAGCCACGTGGTCATACGAGAAGATCTACCGGGCGTGACGGTTCCGTTTCAGCGGGTTGCCGGAAACCCGGACAGGGAGGGGTCCGGGGGAGTATCTTGCGCTCCGGCATATGCCAGAAAATCAGACCCGTGGCCGGTTTCATCCGTTCGGACGGGGCTCACTCCTCCGGTTCGCGACCGCTCGTCCGGAGCAGCCCCTCGCCGAACTCGATCATCTTGCGGGCGTAGTCCTCGGTCCACTCCGCGCGCTCCGCCACGGCCGCCGGCGTGAGCCGGTCGAACCGGCGCGGATCGGCCAGCTGGGCCGCCGCGACCGCCTGGAACTCGATGGCCCGGTCCGTCGCCGCCCGGAACGCCAGGGTCAGCTCCGTCGCCCGGGCGAGCAGCTCCCGAGGGTCCTCGATCGACTCCAGGTCGAAGAAGTGCTCCGGGTCGGCGGTCGCCTCGGCAGGCTCGAAGATCAGCGGGGCCGGCCTGACCCTCCGCTGTCCGCTCCGTTCCGCGGGTTCCGCCATCGTCCGTTCCTCCTCGCACACACGCGGCCCGGACACCCGGGCCTGCCTCCATTCTCCCGCGCCTGGCAAGACCGCCCCAGGGCGCACCACCCGGCGCCCGACGCACGAAACGCGCCCCCGCCGGGGCCGCCCCCGTCACGGCGCCCAGCGCACCCGGTGCTCCTCCAGGTGCGACAGCACCGCGTGGTTCGCCTCCCAGCCGTCGGGGAACTTCACCGTCACGCCCAGTTGGACCGGCTCCGTCGAGGGGTGTTCGTCCAGGAGGTCGCCGACGCCCGCGCGGCAGACGACGATGCACGCGTGGCGGTGGCGGGAGGCCAGGACGCAGAGGCGGCCGGTCTCCAGGTGGAAGGCGGTGGCGTCGGGGCGGCCGGAGAGCGGGTGGAGGACGACCGTCACGTCGTACTCCCGGCCCTGGAGGCGGTTGGCCGTGTCCACCGTCACGCCCGTGACGCCGAGCCGGGCGAGCTCCGCCCGTACCGCCGCGGCCTGGTCGCGGTGGGCGGTGCCCACGGCGACGCGGTCGGGGGTGACGGGGGAGGGGTCCTCCGACCGCTCCGAGAGCGTGGCGCCGCCGCGCTCCAGGAGGCGGCGGACCACCACGGCGATGGCGTGGACGGCCTCGGGGTCGGTGCGCGGGGTGTGCCGGGCCGGGAGCTCCAGCAGGCCCCAGCCGGACTCCGCCGCCTCGTCGAGGACCCGGTCGGGGCCCGAGCCGTCCGAGGGCGCCGTGAAGGAGAGCCGCCGGTCCCCGTGGTCCGTGCCGCTGCGGAACGGCGTGTACGGGTAGAAGGCGTCGGACACCAGGGGGGCCGCCGAGGCGGGCAGGCGCCAGGAGACCGGGAGGCGGTGCTGGGGGAGGTGCGGATTGTGGGCGAGCAGCGTCGACACCGCGCTCGCCGACGGGTCGTACGAGAGGCCCGCCCACTGCTCCGCGCCCACCACCGAGAACGGGTCGAGCTGCCCCGGGTCGCCCACGAACAGCGCTCGCTCGAACAGCCCCGCCACCGCGAGCAGCGCGTCCGAACGCATCTGGTACGCCTCGTCGACGATCGCGTGCGCCCACGGCTCGACGTTCTTCACGTGCGCCCACTTCGCCGCCGTCGACACGACCACCGGCAGCCCCACCAGGTCCCCGGGCTTCGCCGACTTCCGCACCTGCTCCAGGCCGTCGAGCGCCTTGTCGTACGGGTCGGAGTCGTTCGAGTGCAGCCGGCCCACGGCCAGCTCGGGCTGCTTCTCCGCGATCCGCAGGACCAGGTCGTCCACCTGCGCGTTGGTCTGCGCGACGACCATCAAAGGGCGCCCCGCCTCGGCCAGTTCGAGCGCGGCCCGCACCACGAGGGTCGACTTCCCCGCGCCCGGCGGGGAGTCCACGACCACGCCACGGGACTGCCCGTGCAGCGTGTCGGCCAGGATCTCGCGGGTGGCCCGCGCGGCCAGCGCCGACGGGTCGAAGCGGTCTCGGGTCACGCTCACAGCAGGTCCTCCGGCGTCACGGCGTCGGGCAGCTCCACGGCGTCCGCGCGCGGCGGCCCGCCGTGCGTCCACGGGGTCTCCTCCGGGTCCGGCAGCTTCGCGCCCACCCGCGCCTCGTGCTCGAACAGCGTCCACGCGATCCGCTCGCCCTTCTCCGGCACCGAACCCTCCGCGGGCTCCTTCCCCCGGCCCATCCGGTCCACGACCCGCAGCACCAGGGCGCCGTCCGGCTCCCGCCGGACGAACTCCGCCGTCTGCGGCTTGCCTTCGAGCGAGCGGAACACCTTCACCCCCTCGTCCAGATGGGGCAGATCGTCGGTGCGGAAGGTGAGCAGCGGGCGCGGCCGGTTCTTCTCCGTGCGCGTCATCGCCACCTCCACCACCTCCCCGGCGAACGCCTCGCCCGCCAGCCGCCGCCCCGCCAGGACCAGCGGGTCGTCCAGCGCCTCCTGCGCCTCCAACTGCGCCTGCGCCTGCTCGCGCGCCGCCAGCTTCCGCGCCGCGGTCACCGGGTCGTCGAGGCGCGGCTGTGGCGGCTCGCCCGCGGTGATCCGGTCGCGCTGGCCCGTGAACGACCAGCGGTCGCGGGTCCAGCGGTCGCCGACCCTGGCCCCCGCCGGGAGCTCCCGCAGCAGGCCGAGGGCCTGCCACACCGCGTCCCAGGTCGGCTTCAGCTGCGTGCCGAGCAGCCGGCGGATCTCCCGCTCGGCCGCGTGCAGTTCGGCCAGGCCCGTCTCGGCCGCCTCGCCGTCCTCGGCGGCGCCCAGCGCCTGCCGGGCCCGGTCGTAGCGCTCGATCGCGGGCGCGAGCAGCCGGTTGTCGAAGGCCGGATCGGTCGCGGGCCCCGCCGGCGGGCACAGCAACTGCCCCCGCGCGTCCCGCGCGAGCTCCGCCCGCAGCGCCGCCTCGGCCCCCGACTCGCCCTCCGGCGGGTCGATCCAGGCCAGCAGCGCGCCCAGGTGCTGGTCCTCCAGGGAGGACTGGCCGGTCGCCCAGTGCCGGTTCAGCAAGTCCGTCGCCGCGACGAGCAGCGAGGAGCCCGGCACCCGGGCCCGCTCCCCGTAGTGCGTCAGCCAGCGCCCGAGCAGCGGCACCCGGGGCGGCGCGGGGAACGGCGTCTCCGGGTCCTGCTCGGCCGTCCGCCGGAACCGCGTCGAACGCCCGAGCAGCCGTACGTACTCGACGGCGGCCCGGCCCGGCACCACCAACTGCGGCGCGTCCGCGCACAGTTCGACCTCGACCTTGACCTTCTTGCCGGTCTCCGGGTCGGTCTCGGAGCGCTCTGCCCCCTCCACGACGTCGGTGAAGGAGTCCACGTACGGCAGGACGGCGTCGGCCAGCTCGGCCAGGAACGCGAAGCGCAGGTCCCGGTCGCGCGGCTGCGGCACGACGAGCAGCCGCGGATCCTCCGGGTCGGTGCCGACCAGGGCCCCGAGCGGCGCACCCGCCTCACCGGCCGTCGTCAGCGGTACGAGGACGAGCGGGCGCGCCGACAGGTGCCGGTGGCGGACCGTGGCCAGCGGGCGGGCCCGGCCCGACTCGACGGCCTCCATCCGGGCCAGCGTGGAGATCAGCGGCATGCCAGCGCCTCCGTCCGCAGCGCCTGCGCCCGGCGCAGCGCCGCCACCGCCGGATCGGCCGGGTCTCCGCCCTCGCCGCGCGCCGCCGCCAGGACCTCGCCGATCGTCGTGAGCCCGCCCAGCTCGCCGCGGACCGAACGGCCCAGCGCCTCCACCACGTCCGCGGCCCGCGCCCGCTCCCGGCAGTGGAAGGCCAGCTCGCAGGCGGCCAGGCACTCCGGCGCGTACGCGTGCGGCACCGCCTCCACCGCGCCGGCCAACTGCTCGGCCGAGCACTCCGCCACGTCGAAGGAGACGCCGTCCGGCAGCTCCTCCACGATCTCCTCGATCCGGGTGAGGCGTCGCAACTGCCGCCGGGTCACCGACAACTGCTTGCGCACGTCGACCGCCGAGGCCGTCGGCAGGTTGGAGAAGTCCTTCGGGCAGACCAGCAGCACCGAGTGCGCCACCTCGGCGCCCTCCGTGACGGCCGCGATCCGTTCGAGGGCCAGCACGTAGACCGCGGCCTGGCGGGCCGCCGCGCCCACCTTCGCCGCGTCGGCCGAACCGTCGATCATCGGGAAGGACTTGATCTCCACGACCGTCCACCGCCCGTCGGGGTGCACCACCACCACGTCCGGCTCCAGATAGACGGGGGCGCCCGCCACCTCCACGGCCAGCATCGGATGGTCGAGGAGGGCCCAGCGGCCCGCCCCGGTCGCCTCCCGCAGCGCGAGCGCCGTCCGGGCGGCCCGGCCCTGGGGCCCGGCCGCCGCGAGGTCCGGCAGGTCCACCGTCGACGGGTCCTCGATGCCGAGCAGCCGCAGCAGCTCACGGCCGCCGTCCGCCTTGACCCGCGCCTCGAACGCGTTGCCCCGCGCTATCGCGAACTGCGACTGGCCGAAGCCCGAGGGGGAGCCCAGCTTCTCGGCCAGCGCCGTCTTGTCGACCCCGGCGCCGTCGAGCAGCGCGCGCCGCTTGCAGCCCGGGTTGGCGGCCAGCGCGGCCAGCGCCCGCGCGTCCAGCGGGCGCGGCACGGAGGCCGGTCCACGCAGCTCAGCGAGCTGATGGCCGAGAGTCGTCTGCGGCGGTCGGTGCGGACCGCTGTCGAGGGATGCGCTCACCCGCGGAAGTCTCCCATCCGCCACTGACAAGCGGGGAGTTTCGGGCGGATTCGGCCCCGATCGCCCGGCCCGTGACCCGGCCCGTGACCCGGTCGGCGAGCCGCATCGCGTACGGCGTGAGCAGCAGCCCCGCCCCCATCACCGCCGCCCCGGCGACCGCGTCCAGGAAATAGTGGTTGGCGGTACCCATGACCACGAGCACGGTCAGCAGCGGGTAGCCGACGCCGAGCGCCCTGAGCAGCGGCGTCCGCCCGTACCGCCACAGCATCACCCCGCACCACAGCGCCCACCCCACGTGCAGACTGGGCATCGCCGCGTACTGGTTGGTGAGCGCGCCCATCCCGCGCGGCGCGCTGGCCTCCCCGCCCCACCAGCCGTACGCGCTGAACCGCGCCATCGTGTCGACGAACCCGTGGGCCGGGTCGAGCAGCCGCGGCGGGCAGGTCGGCAGCAGGGTGAAGCCGATCAGGCCGAGCAGGGTGGAGACCATCAGCCAGGTCCTGGCCGCGCGGTACCGCGCGGGTCGGCGCCGGAACAGCCACACCAGCACCGCCGGGGTGACCAGGTAGTGCAGCGAGGCGTAGGCGAAGTCGGCGGGGATGCCGAGCGCGGGCGTCGCCGTGAACAGCCGGTTGAGCGGATGCTCGGCGTCGATCCCCAGGACCTGCTCGAACCGCAGGATCGCGAGCCCGTGGGCGACCGCCGTGTCCACGTCGCCGCGGGCCAGCAGCCGCCCGCAGGAGTAGGCCGCGTACACCGCGCCGATCAGCACGAGCTCCGCCCACCACCGTGGTCTGCGCATCCGAGTCCCCCACTCCCCCCGCTTGTGCCCCCGATCGTGTGAGGACGCCCGGGGGCGGCGCGAGGTTGCCCGGAAGCCACCCGGAATTCACGTGGGCGATGATGGAGACATCCCGTTCCGTGACACACCGGAGAGACCCCATGGCACCCCGCATCCTGCTCGCCCGGCACGGCCAGACCGAATGGTCGCTGCTGGGACGGCACACCGGCAGGACCGACATCCCCCTGCTCGACGAGGGCCGGCGCGGGGCCAAGCTGCTCGGCGAGCGGCTGAGCCGCGGCCCGTGGGCCGGGCTCGACGGGGTCGAGGTGCGCACCAGCCCGCTGGTGCGGGCGCGGGAGACCTGCGAGCTCGCCGGGTTCGGTGAGCGCGCGGAGAACTGGGACGCGCTCATGGAGTGGGACTACGGCGCCTACGAGGGGATGACCCCGGCCGAGATCCAGGCCGTCCGGCCGGGCTGGTTCATCTGGCGCGACGCGGTCCCGGACGGCGAGACGCTGGCGGAGCTGTCCGCGCGGGCGGACCAGGTGGTGGAGTGGGCCCGCTCGGCCGACCGTGACGTGCTGGTCTTCGCGCACGGGCACATCCTGCGCTCGATCGGCGCCCGCTGGCTGGGCGAGGACGTCTCCTTCGCCTCGCGCATCCGCCTCGACCCGACCAGCCTCTCCGTCCTCGGCTGGGCGTACGGAGCGCCCGCGGTCGAGCGCTGGAACGACACCGGGCACCTGGAGCAGGCGTGACCGCGGTGCCCGGCGTCCGTCAGTAGGCGGCGAGGACCCGGCGGGTCTCCGCGAGCAGGGTGCGGATACGGGCGGAGTCGACGCCGTCCAGGGAGTCGACCACCCGCTGCACCTGCGCCGCGGCCTCCTCGGGGCAGCCCGCGCGGGCGAGGTTGCCGGCGAGCTGGGCCCGGTAGAGGGCGAGGTTGCGGGCGAAGTGCGGGTCCTGGAGCACGGTGGCCCGGTGGGCGTGCCGGGCCGCCCGGGACCACTCGCCCAGCATCGACCAGCACTGGGCCTCCAGGGCCTCCACCTCGGGCTCGCCGAAGAAGGACATCCACTCGGGGTCGCTGTCGCCGGGGCCCCGGGCGAACAGGTCGTGGGCGCGGCCGAGGGCCTGGACGCAGGCGGACCGGTCGCCGAGCCCGGCCCACGCGGCGGCCTCCCGCAGGGTCAGCAGGGTGAGCAGCCGGGCGGAGCCGAGCGGCTGGGCGGCCCGCAGCCCGGCCTGGGCGGCCCGTACGGCCTCCCGGAACCTGCCCCCGTCCCTGGCCAGGAACGAGGTGTTGCAGAAGGCGTGCGCCTCCAGGGCGGGGTCCCCGGCGACCCGGGCGGTGGCGAGGGCCTCGGCGTAGTGCGAGCGGGCCTCGTCGAGCCGGCCGGAGTCGTGGGCGAGCCAGCCGACGGAGATGGCCAGCTCGCCGGCGCCGCTGTGCAGCCGGTCGGCGGTGGAGCGGCGGGCGCTGACGCCCGCGTCGAGCAGGGCGTAGGCGGTACGGAGCGGCTGGGTGGCCCGCTGGTAGAGGCCGTCGGCGCCGTGCCGGTCGTCGAGCAGGCGGATGTGGCGTACGGCGTCCTCGACGGCGCGTACCTCGGCGTCTCCGACACGGTGGACGCCACGGGGGGCGGGGATGGCGACGGCGGTGCCGCCGAATCCCAGCGAGGCGGCCGCCACGGTGGCGGTGCCGCCGGTCATGAATGCGCGACGCAGCACGTCGCTCTCCTCATCGTTCCGGGTGGTGATGGCGAGGGGCGGCGGTGCCCCGGCCGGTACGGCCGGCCGCCGGCCGCGAACGGCCTCCCGCGCCGAGAACCCCAGGTCCGCAAGGCTCAGTCCGGGGAACATGTGCAGGAACACCCGCTCGTACGCGTAGTTGGGGCAGCGGATCTCGCCCGCCTCCACGCGCCCGATGTAGCGGGCGTCGCACGCGACCTGCTCGCCGATCTCCCGCGCGGCCCGGCGGACCGTCGCGGCGAACTCCGCCGGTGAATGCCGGCCGCGGAGTCCGCGGAAGGCGAGATTGGGAACTGCCCGTGACAACGCCATGGCCGAGCCCTCTCCTGGTGCCGCCGGTGTTCCGGCGCGGCAAGAACGTACCTGCTGTGACGGGTCGCGCACGCTGAGTTTGCAAACAAATCGGATATCTCGCCTGCGATCTGCCATGAACTGCCATCCTTTGCGGCGGCGTGGCGCCGTAGCCGTTGACGCTCGCGGGCGTTGAACCATGCGGAGAGACGCAACGTGTCTCCCCTGGAGCGAGGAGGGGTCCCATGGCGGAGACCGCGTCACAGTCCACCGCGACGCACGTGCCCACGCCGGACGCGAGCGCGTCCCCGGCCGGGCCCTGCGATCTGGTGACCGTGCCCGCCCGGCAGGGCCTGGAGGCCGTGGACATCCTGCGCCGCGGCGGCGCCCCCGCCGTCGGCCCGGTGCTGCATGACGGCGCCTGCGACACCCTCGGCTTCCTGGTCCCGCCGGGGACGGCGGCGGGCTGGGACATGCCGGGCAGCGCCTGTACCAGGACCGACGGCCGGGGGCTGCGCCTGCCCGAGCCGCCGGAACTGCCCGGCCCGGACGGCGCCGGCGCCCGCCCCGCGGACTGGCTGCTGCCGCCCGGCGACAGCGGCGAGGTCACCGACCCCGCGATGCTCCGCGAGGCGCTCGGCCAGGCGGCCCGGCTGATCGAGGCGGCCGACGGCTGCCGCTGACCCCCCGCGGGCCGGTCCCGGCTCGTCGGGCGGTCTTCCGCCGGCTGCGTCGATAATGGGGCACGTGGCCAGGAACAAGCAGCGGGAACGGGCGGCGGGCGCCGTCGCCGTCGTCGAGACCGTCGACGGCGGGCTCGCCGAACTCATACCCGACCGGGAGCGACCCCGAGGCTGGACGCTGTTGATCGACGGCGCCCCGCAGTCGCACGTCGACCTCGACGATCCCGCGCACCTCACCTTCGAGTACCAGCGGCGCCTCGGCCACATCGCCGATCTCGTCGCCCCGCCGAACCGGCCGATCCAGGTCGTGCACCTCGGTGGCGGGGCCTTCACCCTCGCCCGGTACATCGCCGCCACCCGGCCCCGCTCCACCCAGCAGATCGTGGAGCTCGACGGGCCGCTCGTGCAGCTGGTCCGCCGTGAGCTGCCGCTCGACACCACCGCCCGGATCCGGGTCCGCTCCACCGACGCCCGCGCCGGGCTCGGCAAGGTGCAGGACGGCTGGGCGGACCTGATCATCGCCGATGTGTTCAGCGGGGCCCGTACGCCCGCCCATCTGACCAGTACGGAGTTCCTGGCCGAGGTACGGCGGGTGCTGCGGCCCGGCGGCTTCTACGCGGCCAACCTCGCCGACGGCCCGCCGCTGGCCCATCTGCGCGGCCAGATCGCCACCGCCGCCACCGTCTTCCCCGAACTGGCGCTCACCGCGGACCCGACCGTGCTGCGCGGCCGCCGCTTCGGCAACGCGGTGCTGCTCGCCTCCGACCGGGAGCTGCCGGTGGCCGAGCTGACCCGGCGGGTCGCGACCGACCCGCACGCCGGGCGGGTCGAACACGGGCGGGCGCTCGCCGACTTCACCGGCGGCGCGACCCCGGTCACCGACGCGAGCGCCAAGCCCTCGCCCGTACCGCCCGCGTCCGTCTTCCGCTAGGGCCTGTCCGGCGGATCAGGGTCGGAGAGGCCGGGGTGTCTGGTGCGGTGCGTCGCAAGGCGCCGGAGCGGCTCGATAGCGGAGCTATCGGGACGTTTCGGCAACGCGGCGAGGTGCCGTGCCAGACACCCCGGCCCCGGCCATGATCCGCCGGACAGGCCCTAGGCCGCGCGCTCTTCGATCTCCACGCGGGGCGCCGTGTCGTGCCAGACGCAGAAGACCGAGATCTCCCGGCTGTCCTTGGTGAAGGTGACCCGGATCCAGGTCGGCTGCTTCCACACCTGCATCTGCCAGCCCGCCTCGGGCGTCGCGTTGACGAGCTCCGCCGAGGACGGGCCGAGGTCGAAGACGGCCCGGCCGCCGTCGGTGCCGTAGCTCTTGACGCTCCCCGTGTTCCCCGTGCTCCCGGCGCCGCCGGTGCCCGGCGTCGAGCCCGTCCCGCCCGTCCCGCCCGGGCCGCCGGGGGTGCTCGTCGCGGTCTTCGGGGCGGTCGGACGGCGGGACGGCGGTGTGGCCGACGCGGTGGGCGGGCGGGTGGTGGCCGGAGTCGTCGGCGGCGGCGTGCCGGGGGAGCCCGAGGCCTGGGCCGAGGAGACGAGCGGGTCGGAACCGGTGGTGCCGCCGGTGCTCACGCCGGTCGGGATGGGCAGCGCGCGCGGCGGGTCGTAGACCGTGCCGGCGAGCACCGTGTGCACCCCCCACCACGAGAGCGTGACCGCCCCGCCCGTGGCGAGCGACCACGCCAGCGCGTGAACCAGTCCTCTTCGCATCCGGCTCATACTGCCATCCCCCGAATGGCGTACGGTGCGGGCCATGGCAAGTGTGCTCGTGGTCGAGGACGACCAGTTCGTGCGCTCCGCCCTCATCCGGCATCTGACCGAGGCGTCCCACCTGGTGCGAAGCGTCGGCACGGCCCTTGAGGCGTTGCGCGAGGTCGCTCATTTCCGTTTCGACGTGGTCATCCTCGACCTCGGACTGCCCGATCTGGACGGGTCCGAGGCGCTGAAGATGCTGCGCGGCATCACCGACGTCCCGGTGATCATCGCGACCGCGCGCGACGACGAGGCGGAGATCGTCCGGCTGCTCAACGACGGCGCGGACGACTACCTGACCAAGCCCTTCTCCGTGGAGCACCTGTCCGCCCGGATGGCGGCCGTGCTGCGCCGGGCCCGCTCCTCGGCGGGCGAGCCGGCGCCCTCGCGGGAGATACGGGTCGGCGGGCTCGCCATCGACCCGCTGCGCCGCCAGGCGGCGCTCGACGGCGCCCCGCTCGACCTGACCCGGCGGGAGTTCGACCTGCTCGCCTTCCTGGCCGGCCGGCCGGGGGTGGTCGTGCCGCGCAAGGAGCTGCTGGCGGAGGTGTGGCAGCAGTCCTACGGGGACGATCAGACCATCGACGTACATTTGTCATGGCTGCGACGGAAATTGGGTGAAACGGCCGCCCGGCCCCGCTATCTGCACACCCTGCGCGGAGTGGGCGTGAAGCTGGAACCGCCCCTGGAGCCGCGGCCGTGAGATGGGCACTGGTCAAGGTGTCGCTCGCCGTCACCGCCATGGTCGTCGTCGCGTTCGCCGTACCGCTCGGCCTGGTCGTCAAGGAGATGGCCAGGGACCGGGCCTTCTCCAACGCCGAGCGCCGCGCCGCGGGACTCGCGCCGGTCCTCGCGATCACCACCGACCGCGAACAGCTCGACCGGGCCGTCGCCACCACCGACGACGGGGCCGAGGGCCGGCTCGCCGTCCACCTCCCCTCGTCCGCCGAACCCGGCGCCGAGGGTGCCGACGGCGTCGAGATCGGCACCCGACGGGCCACCGGCAAGGACCTGGCCACCACCCGGTCGCTGGGCCGCGCCACCATCGCCGAGGTGCCCGGCGGCTTCGTGCTGCTCCAGCCCACCGCGGTCAGCTCCGGACAGGTCGCCATCGTCGAACTCTTCGTCCCCGAGAGCGAGGTCACCAACGGCGTCGCCACCGCCTGGCTCGTCCTCGCCGGCGTCGGGAACGCGCTCATCGTCGGCTCCGTCGCGGTCGCCGACCGGCTCGGCGTGCGCATGGTCCGGCCCGCCCAGCGGCTCGCCCGCGCCGCCCACGAGCTGGGCGAGGGCAAGCTGGGCGCCCGGGTCCCCGAGGAGGGCCCGCCGGAGCTCAGGTCCGCCGCCACCGCCTTCAACTCGATGGCCGACCAGGTCGTCCAACTGCTCGCCAACGAACGCGAACTCGCCGCCGACCTTTCCCACCGGCTGCGCACCCCGCTCACCGTGCTCCGGCTCAACACCGCCTCGCTGGGCTCGGGTCCCGCCGCCGAGCAGACCCGGGCCGCCGTCGAGCAGTTGGAGCGCGAGGTCGACACGATCATCCGCACCGCCCGCGAGGCCAAGCCGCAGACCCAGCCGACCGTGCCCCTCGCGGGCTGCGACGCCTCCGAAGTGGTGCGCGAACGGATGGACTTCTGGTCGGCGCTCGCCGAGGACGAGGACCGCACGGTGCGGGTCGCGGGCGTCGAGCGGCCCGTCCGCATCCCGGTCGCCCGGCCCGAGCTCGTCGCCGCGCTCGACGCGCTGCTCGGCAACGTCTTCCGGCACACCCCGGTCGGCACCGCCTTCTCCGTCGACCTCCACAACGGCGACGACGCCGTCATCATCCTGGTCTCCGACGCCGGCTCCGGCATCGCCGACCCCGCCGCCGCGCTCGTCCGGGGCAACAGCAGTGGCCGGGACGGCTCCACCGGGCTCGGTCTCGACATCGTGCGCCGCATGGCGGAGTCCACCGGCGGCGACGTGCGCATCGGGCACTCCGTGCTCGGCGGCACCGAGGTGCGCATCTGGATCGGCCTCGACGGGCGCCGCCCCGTCGGCGGCGGCCGCCGGGGCCGCAGGGGCCGCCGCGCCGAGCCCGGCGCGGGCCGCCGCGGACGGCGCCAGAAGGTCTGACGGGGGCCGTGCGGGCCGCCAACCTTTCGGCGTCCCGATGCCTCCCTTAAGCGGAGCCTAAGAATCCTCAACCTCGGCCTCCTTGTGGCCATTTGTCCGTTCCCCTCTCGCTAACGTGCTGCCGCACCCCCCAGGGCCACCCCCCCCACCCGGCACGCAGAGGCAGGCACGCGATGAGCACGAGTTCGCACCGGCGCAGGACGAGCGGCAGGACCAAGGCCGTCGGCGCGGTCGTCGTCGCGGCGGTCATCGGCGGCGCCGCCTTCGCGCTCACCGGAACCGCCCAGGCCGCCGCCGTCGGTGCCGCCTACACCAGGACCAGTGCCTGGACCGGCGGCTACACCGGCCAGTACGTCATCACCAACGAGACCTCCGCCCCGCAGTCCGACTGGACCCTGGAGTTCGACCTGCCCGCCGGGACCGCCATCGGCTCCCTCTGGAACGGCGACCACACCGTCTCCGGCCGCCATGTCACCGTGAAGCCCGCGAGCTGGAACCGGCAGCTCGCCCCCGGCCAGTCCGTCACCGTCGGCTTCGTCACCTCCGCCGCCGGCACCGCCGGGGACCCGGTCGGCTGCCTCATCAACAAGGCCGCCTGCTCCGCCGGCGGAGCCACCCCCACCCCCAGCGGCCGCCCCACCGAGCAGCCCACCGCCACCGCCGCTCCCACGGCCACGGCGACCCCCACCAGGACCCCCGCGCCCACCGGAAGCGCCACCCCCACCGCCTCCGCCACCGTCACCCCGGCGCCCACCGCCACCGCGACCGCCACCACCCCGCCCGGCACGGCCACCGCCAGGTTCGCGCCCTACGTCGACACCTCCCTCTACCCCGCGTACGACCTGCTCTCCACCGTCGACCAGACCGGCGTCAAGGAGTTCAACCTCGCCTTCGTCACCTCCGGCGGCGCCTGCGCCCCGCTGTGGGGCGGGGTCACCGACCTGGCCTCCGACAAGGTCGCCGCCCAGATCGGCGCCCTGCGCGCCAGGGGCGGCGACGTCCGGGTCTCCTTCGGCGGCGCGGCCGGCCATGAACTCGCCCTGAACTGCTCCTCGTCCACCACGCTCGCCGCCGCGTACGGCAAGGTCGTCGACCAGTACAAGCTCACCAAGGTCGACTTCGACATCGAGGGCGCCGCCCTGCCGGACACCGCCGCCAACACCCGCCGCTCCCAGGCCATCGCCCAGCTCCAGAAGTCCCATCCGGGCCTGAACGTCTCCTTCACGCTCCCCGTCATGCCCGAGGGCCTCACCCAGCCCGGCGTGGACCTGCTGGCCGACGCCAAGCGGAACGGGGTCCGCGTCGACGCCGTCAACATCATGGCGATGGACTACGGACCGGCCTACAGCGGCGACATGGGCCAGTACGCCATCTCGGCGGCCACCGCCACCCAGGCCCAGATCAAGGGCGTCCTCGGCCTGTCCGACGCGGCCGCCTGGAAGGCCGTCGCCATCACCCCGATGCTTGGCGTGAACGACGTTTCGTCGGAGGTCTTCAGGGTCGACGACGCCACCCAGCTGGTGGACTTCGCGAAGTCCAAGGGCATCGGCTGGCTGTCGATGTGGTCCTCGACCCGCGACAAGCAGTGCGCGGCCGGTGCGGTCGGCTACGCCGACGCCACCTGCTCCTCGATCCTCCAGCAGCCCCACGCCTTCACGAAGGCCTTCGCCGCCTACAAGTAGCCCCCCTCCCGGGCCCGCAAGCCCCCCGAGACTCCCAGGCCCCCCCCGAGACCCCCCACACCGCGCGCTCCGGCCGGAGCCACCCCACCGCCGGCCGGGGCGCGCACCCCTTCCCCCCGACCCGACGGGCTCAGTTCTCCAGCTCCTCCAGGAACCCCACGGTCAGCTTCCCCCACACCGCCGGGTTCTCCGCGAACGGCGCGTGCCCCGTGGCCAGTTCGGTCAGGCGGGCGCCGGGGATGCCCGCGGCGACCGCGCGGTGCAGGGCGGGGGAGACGAGGCGGTCCTCGGCGGTGGATATGACGAGGGTCGGCACGCCCACCCGTGCCAGGTCCCCCCGCACGTCCGCCCGGGTCACCAGGTCGGCATGGTCCGGCGTACCGGGCGGGACGGAATCGGCGGTGAGCCGCACGATGCCCTCGACGATCTCGGGGCTCATCGGGTCGAGCATGGCCGGGCTGAACACGAGCGGCACCAGGAGCCGGGCCACCAGCTCGTGCTGCCCGCTCCCGGCGAGGTCCCGCCACAGGTACGAGGCCTGGCGCAGGGCGTGGTCGGCCCGGGCGAAGGGGGCGGTGAGCACGAGCCCGGTCACCCGCTCCGGGTGGCGCGTGGCGGCCCGGACCGCGACGGTCGTGCCCAGCGAATACCCGGCGACGGCGAAGCGCCCGACCCCCGCCGCGTCCGCCGCCGCCACCAGGCCGTCGGCGAGCGCGTCCAGGTCGAGCGGAGCCGTGGCGCGGGGCGCGTCGCCGGTGCCGGGCAGGTCGAAGCCGACGACCCGGCGCCCCCCGGCGGCCAGGGCGGCGCGGATCGGGCCGAAGTGGGAGTCGATGCCACCGCCGGAGCCGTGGGCCAGGAGCAGAGCGTGCGCGGTCATGGAACAGTCCCCCGTGTCCGGCGCCCGTACACACGTAGCGGACGCCATGGAATCAACGATGAGGTCACCGTACCCCAGATTCCATAACGCCCGCTACAGAAATGCTCCCGCCCTGTGGACAACTACCTGCCCACCCCGCTACCCGACTACCCGGCCCGCGAGGTCTTCCACTCCTCCGCGTAGTCGTTGAAGATGCCCCGCAGGTGGTGTCCGATCTTCAGGTAGTCCAGGTCGTCCAGGTTGGCCAGGGAGACGCGGACCGACCACTCGGGGCCGTCGAAGCCGCCGCCGTTCAGGAGCACCACGCTGGTCTGCTCGGCCAGCCGGAACAGCGGGTCCACCGGCTCGTAGTTCTTCTCCAGGAAGTCCGCGAAGTCCTTGCCGTGCACCCGCTCCGCCTCCGCGAGCAGGTCCAGCTCGATGTAGTAGCCGGCCCGCGCCTTGTCGTCGGCGATCTTCATCTGGGCGCCTTCGAGCAGCAGGTCCAGCCGCTGGTTCACGATCGACCGCAGCCGCTCCTTGTACGCCTGGCCTTCCTCCAGCATGTCGAAGAGCGAGAAGAGGGTCATCATGACCTGCTGCGGCAGCGACAGCCCCGCCGTGTGGTTGAGGGCGACCTGCCGCGAGTCCGCGACGAGCCGGTCGATGAAGCGGATCTTCTCCGGCTCCAGGGTGAGCGTCCCGTACCGCTTGTTCAGGCGGTCCTTCTCCGACTTCGGCAGCTTGGCGATCATCTTGTCGATGACGTTGTCGTCGTTGAGCCCGATCACCCCGAGCCGCCAGCCGGTGCAGCCGTAGTGCTTGGAGTACGAGTAGACGAGCAGCGTGTTGTGCGGCAGGTCGGCGGCGATCGAGCGGAAGCCCGGCACGAAGGTGCCGTAGACGTCGTCCGTGACGATCACCAGGTTGGGGTTCTTGGTGGCGACGATCTCCTTGATCTGCTTCGCGACCCGCTGGCTGAGCGCGAGCGACGGCGGGTTGGACGGGTTGACCAGGCAGAGCATCTTGATCGACGGATCCTCCAGCTTGGCGACCTCCTCCGTCGGATAGCGCCACTCGCGCACGCCCGTCTCCGCGAACAGCGAGGCCTCGACCGTGACGACGTCGAACTCGTACGTGTCGAGCTCGGGGATCTCGATGTACGGCGTGAACACCGGCACCATCAGGGCGATCTTGTCGCCCTTCTTCAGGATCCCGTTCTTCATCAGGGAGTCGAAGATGTAGCACATGGCGGCCGTGCCGCCCTCGGTCGCGAAGTACGAGACGTTCCCCTTCGGCGGCTTCCCGCCGAACATCTCGTCCTCGACGTAGCCGCGCACCACCTGCTCCGTGTGGGTCAGGATCCGGTCCGGCACCGGGTAGTTGTCGCCGATCGAGCTGTCGGTCAGCTCGTGCACGAAGGCGTCCTTGTCGAAGCCGAAGCGCTCGACCGCGTACGCCACGCTCTTCTGCAGCAGCTCGATCCCCGGCAGGTCCGGGTGCTGCCGCGCGAAGGTGTCGAAGCGCGCTCCCGAGCCCGCGAGCTCGGGCATGCCGCCCAGGTCGTCGGCGGTCCACACCCGGCGCGACTCGGAGAGCGAGAAGTAGCCCAGCGCGTAGAACGCCTCGCGCGGGCTGGTCGCCGTCCAGTTCGGATTGCCGCGGCCCGCGTTGAGCATCTGGACCTGCGACTTGTCCTTCTGCCCCGGCTTGTCCGCCTGGGCCTCCTTCGCGATGGTGATGAACTTGTCCTTCAGCTCGAACGGCGAGAGCTGCGCGAAGGACTTGATCTCCTCGCGGGTGAAGGTGGTCTTGGGCATGATCGGTCCTTACGGGTCAGTGGTTGAGGATGACGATGACGGCGCCCCAGATGGTCAGCAGCACGTTGCCCACCGCGTACGGGATCGTGTAGCCGAGCGTCGGGATCTGCGATCTGGACTGCTCGTTGATCGCGCCGATCGCCGCGGTCGTGGTCTGGCCGCCGGCCAGTACGCCCATGAGGATCGGGAAGCGGATCTTCTGGATGTAGTGGCCCACCAGGAAGCCCACGATCAGCGGGATCAAGGTGGCCACCGCGCCCCAGATGAGCAGCCCCCAGCCGGCCGTCGAGAGGCCGCTGGTGAAGCTGGGACCGGCGTTGATGCCGACGACCGCGACGAACAGGCACAGGCCGAGGGTGTCCATGAACCACTGGGCGCCCGGCGGGACGTTGCCGTACGTCGGGTACTTGCCGCGGATCCAGCCGAAGACCAGACCCATGATCAGCGCGCCGCCGGAAGTGGACAGCGAGATCGGCACGCCCGAGACGGTCAGCGCCGGGATGCCGATGCAGCCGCCGAGGAAGACGCCGAGGCCGACCCAGAGCATGTCGGTGGCGAACGAGGTCGGCACCGGCTTCCCGATCGCCTTGCCCGCCGGGTCGACCAGCCGCTTCGGACCGGTCAGGATCACCGTGTCGCCGCGCTCCAGCTGGGTGTTGAGCCGGTACGGGAACTCCGCGCCCGAGCGGTAGATCTTGTCGATGTACACGCCGACCATGAACGGCTCGCGCCGCAGCTCCGCGACCGTCTTGCCCAGCTGGGCCTTCTCCGAGGCGACCACGTGCAGGCTCTCGGTCTGGTAGCCGAGCAGCTCCACGTCGTCGGTCTCGGGGCCGATGTGGGTACGGGCGTCGAACTCGATCAGCGAGCCGCGCAGCGCGCTCACGGCGAGCACGTCGCCCGAGCGCAGCACCGTCTGCTGGTCGTGTTCGAGGATCTGGCCGTCGCGCCGGACCCGGGTGATGTAGATCCGGTGCCCGAGCTCCTTCTGCTGGTTCTCGAAGTCGTCGATGGTCCGCCCGACCAGCGGGGAGTGGTCCATCTCGTACGCGCGCAGGACGACCTCGTAGTAGCCCTCGGCCAGGTCGGGGTTGTCCCCGGGCGCGTCCATCTCCTTGGCCAGCTGGGCCGACTCGACGGCCAGGTCCCGCTTGTACAGCTTGGGCAGGAAGTTGGCGAGGAGCATGGCGCAGAGGATCGTGCCGAGCGGGTACGTGACCGCGTAGCCGATCGCGACCAGGTTCTCCTCGTTCTTCATCTGGGCGGCGGACAGCCCCGGCAGGTTGCCGATGGCGTCCTGCGCCACACCGATGACGGCGGACTGCGTGAGGGCGCCGCCGAGCAGACCGGCCGAGAGCCCGGGGCCGTAGCCGAGCATCACGGCGAAGCCCCAGGAGACCAGCAGACCGGTCACGCAGACGACGACCGCGTTGACGACCTGCGGCATGCCGTCCTTCTTCAGACCGCGGAAGAACTGCGGGCCGACCTTGTAGCCGAGCGCGAAGAGGAACAGGGTGAAGAAGAGGTTCTTCACCGTGCCGTCGATGGTCACCTTGAACTGGGCGCCGAGCAGCAGACCCGCCACCAGGCAGCCCGTCACCGCGCCGAGCGCGATGGCCTTGTAGCGCAGCTTGCCGAAGAGGAAGCCGAGCGCCACCGTGATGAAGATCAGCAGCTCGGGGTGGGGCTGGAAGATGTTCCGGTTGAGGAAGTCGATCATCGGGAGGAGCGCCCTCCCGTTGTGTGGCGTCGCACCATGTGTCCTCTCAGGCTCCGAGAATCCCGACCAGCAGGGGGCCGGTCAGGGGGAGCAGGAAGTTCGAGAGCGTGTACGTGATCGTGTAGCCGAGCATCGGCACCGAGCTCTGGGCGACCTGGGTGATCGAGGTGATCGCCGGGGTCGAGCACTGCTGGCCCGCGATGGCGCCGACGAGGATCGGCTTCTCGATCTTCAGCAGCTTGAGTCCGACGACCAGCGAGATCGTCGCGGGCACCAGGACCATCGCGATCCCGGCGAACGGCAGCAGCGCCCCGTACTGCTTGAGCAGCGGCCCGGCCTGCGGTCCGGAGACCAGGCCGGTGCAGGCGATGAAGACCGCGAGGCCGAGGTCCTTGATCGTGGTGGCGGCCTGCGGGGGGAAGGCGCCGAAGGTCTGCTTGCGGGAGCGGAACCAGCCGAAGAGCAGCCCGGAGATCAGACAGCCGCCGCCGGTGCCCAGCGACATGGGGACGTCGCCGAAGCGGACCACGATCTGGCCGATGAGCGAGCCGACGACGATGCCGAGGCCCAGGTAGATGAAGTCGGTGGCGTCGTTCTTGACGATCGCGCCGACCTTCGAGGCCAGCTTGCCCAGGCCCGAGCGGGAGCCGACCAGGGTGAGGACGTCGCCGCGGTGCACGATGGTGTCGGGGGTGGCCGGCAGGTGCTGGTCGTTGCGCAGCACGTCGGTCACGTAGACCCCGCCGTCGGCGATCTCCGGGTGCTCGATGGTGAGCGTGTCGAGGGACTTGCCGTCCGCCGTCTTGTCGGTGATCGAGACTTGGGTGGTGGCGAGCGGGGTGTCGAGGCCCGGGATCGCCGGGGTCTCGGGTCCGATGTGCCGTCCCGCGGAGATGATGTTCGACCGCCGGCCGACCATCAGGACCAGGTCGGAGAGGGTCAGTTCGAAGTCCGGCGGGGGAGGGGTGAGGACCTTGCTGCCCCGCTTGACGGCCTCGACGGTGACCCGGCTGCCGTTGGCCCGCTCCAGTTGGGAGACGAGGGTGCCGTCGGCGTGGGTGACCAGGAAGGTGCGCCCGACCATGCCGGGCAGCGCTTCGCGCTCGTCGTCCTCCAGGGCACCGCCGCCGCCGCGCATCTTCTCCCACAGCTCGCGCGAGGCGTCGCGGAGGTTGATCCGCATCATCATCGGCATGATCTGGCTGGTGTAGATCACGATGGTGATGAGGCCGAAGAGATAGCAGACCGTGTACGCGGTGGCCACGTGCCCCTGGTACTCGGTGATCTGCGCCTGCGTCAGGTTGGTCAGCTTGCCGATGGACTCGGTGGCGGTGCCCACGACCGCGGACTCGGTGGCGGCGCCCGCCAGGATGCCGGCGGCGGTGCCGACGTCCAGGTCGAAGGCCTTGGCCAGGCCGAGGGCGATGCCGACGACGCACACGACCTCGATGGCGCAGAGGGTGAAGAAGCGCAGGCTCTTCTTGTTGAGGTTGGCGAAGAACTGCGGCCCGGCCATGTAGCCGAGCGAGAAGATGAAGAGCGCGAAGAAGATCGTCTTCACGTCGTCGGAGATGGTGACCTTCGCCCAGGCGCCGATCAGCAGCGAGACGATCAGCGTGCCGCAGATGCCGCCGAGGGTGATGGGTCCGACGCGCAGCTTGCCGACGAGGTAGCCGGCGGCGAGGCAGAGGAAGAGGGCCAGTTCGGGATGGTCACGCAGGACTCCCATCCGGCCTCACCTCGCCCGCGGGTAAAGGGATGTGAAGATATCGGACATAAGGGGAAAATAACAGCGGGAGGGGGCGAGGAGCCTCTCGCCTCGCCCGAATGAGTGAGCGAGTTCGACGCGACGGGGGAGGGCCGGGGGTCCCGCCCTCAGGCCTTTACCGCGCGCCCCGCATCACCCCGCCCACGATCTGCCGCCCCTCACCCGCCCGGCGGCACGGGCCCCGCTACTCGGTGGCGGCGGTCGCCGCCGGTACGCCGCGGAGCCCCAGGACGGACGCGGCGGCGGCGACCAGGGCGAGCAGCGTCATCACCACGTTGAGCACGGAGTCCGGCTCGAACCCCTGGTCGCCGGCGTTGGAGAGCGCGGACATGATCACGTACAGCTGGAGCACCACCGCGCCGGCGAGCAGCGGGGCCCGCACCCACCAGGGCGTCCGCCCGGCGAGGGCCGGCAGTGCGAGGACGGCGGCGGACGCGAGCAGCACGAGGAGGACCGCCGCCATCAGGGCGAGATAGCGGAGGTCGGGGCCGCCGGCGGGCCGGGGCTCGCCGGTTTCCCCCGCGAAGATCGCGAAGGCCAGGTGCATGAGCAGCAGGTAGCCGGCTTGGAGGGCGAGGACCGCCGCTCCGGTCCGCTTGACGGCGCGAGCGTTCATTCGTCCCCCCAGGACGATCGTGTTGGTGGATCACCGAGGATGATCGCGGATCACCGCGGATACGACGAAGGCCCCGGTTCTTTCGAACCGGGGCCTTCGCCATCAGGGTGAGTAACGGGACTCGAACCCGCGACATCCTGGACCACAACCAGGTGCTCTACCAGCTGAGCTATACCCACCACGACCGGCGGTTTTCCCGAAGGTTTCCCCGACCGGCCGAGAAGAAGTCTACAGGGTGTTTGAGGGTGCTCGCGCCCGCATTGTTCGAAGGGCGCGAGCGGGGCTCATTCCGCGGGTACGACGTGCTTGGCGGCGATCTGCTTCGCCGTCTCCGAGTCGGGGCCGGGCTGCGGCACGAAGACCGCCTCGCGGTAGTAGCGGAGCTCGGCGATGGACTCGCGGATGTCGGCGAGCGCCCGGTGGTTGCCGTTCTTCTCCGGACTGTTGAAGTACGCCCTCGGGTACCAGCGGCGGGCCAGCTCCTTGACCGAGGAGACATCGACGATCCGGTAGTGGAGGTGCTTCTCCAGGGCCGGCATGTCGCGGGCGAGGAAGCCGCGGTCGGTGGAGACCGAGTTCCCGCACAGCGGGGCCTTGCCGGGCTCCTTCACGTGCTCGCGGATGTAGGCGAGCACCTGGGCCTCGGCGTCGGCGAGGGTGGTGCCCTCGGCGAGCGCGTCGAGGAGGCCGGAGGACGTGTGCATCTCGCGCACGATGTCCGGCATCGTCTCCAGGGCGGCGTCCGGCGGGCGGATCACGATGTCCACACCTTCGCCGAGCACGTTCAGTTCCGAGTCGGTGACCAGCGCGGCCACCTCGATGAGTGCGTCGTCCGTCAGCGAGAGCCCGGTCATCTCGCAGTCGATCCACACCATGCGATCGTTCATGCGTCCTACCTTAGGGGGTGTCCTGGGGATCGGGGTGATGCCGTACGGGTGCCCCCGACACGCCCGACGGGCCCCCGGAGAGGTGTCCCGGGGGCCCGTCGGTCTTCTCGGTGCGCGGCTTGTGGCGGCGCGGTACGGGGTGGCCTTACGGCGCGCTGCGCTGTCCCGGCAGGGCCGGGCGGCCGTGGCCGTAGGGGTCCGACGACAGCTTGCCCGGGTCCAGCGGGCTCACCGGACGCCGGGGCCCGGCACCGACCTGCGCCGGCACGACCGGGTCGAGGACCGAGGTCCCGCCGTCGCCCTGCGGACGCCTGGCCCGGTACGCGGCCCGGTAGGCGGCCGGCGAGGAGCCGAGCTGCCGCCGGAAGTGGCCGCGCAGCGCCACCGGGGACCGGAAGCCGCAGCGGCCCGCGACCTCGTCGACCGAGTAGTCGGAGGTCTCCAGGAGCCGCTGCGCCTGGAGCACCCGCTGGGTGATCAGCCACTGCAGCGGGGCGGAGCCCGTCAGCGAGCGGAACCGGCGGTCGAAGGTCCGCCGTGACATGTACGCACGGGCCGCCAGGGTCTCCACGTCGAACTGCTCGTGGAGGTGCTCCAGTGCCCAGGCGACGACCTCGGCCAGCGGGTCGGCGCCGATCTCCTCAGGTAAAGACCTGTCGAGGTAGCGCTCCTGACCGCCGCTGCGCCGCGGCGGGACGACCAGCCGGCGCGCCAGGGCGCCCGCGGCCTCCGTGCCGTGGTCGGTCCGCACGATGTGCAGGCAGAGATCGATGCCGGCTGCCGTGCCCGCGGAGGTCAGCACGTCGCCGTCGTCGACGAAGAGCTCCCGCGGGTCCACATGGACCGACGGATAGCGCTTGGCGAGCGTCGGCGCGTACATCCAGTGCGTGGTCGCCGGTCGGCCGTCGAGCAGGCCGGCCGCGGCGAGGACGAACGCCCCCGTGCACAGGCCGACGATGCGCGCGCCCTCCTCGTGCGCCCGGCGGAGCGCTTCGAGCGCTTCCGGGGGCGGCGGCGAGGTGATCGAGCGCCAGGCCGGCACGACGACGGTGCCGGCGCGGCTGATGGCCTCCAGGCCGTACGGCGCGGTGAGTTCGAGTCCCCCTGTGGTCCGCAGGGGTCCGTCCTCACCGGCGCACACGAGGAGCCGGTAGCGTGGCACCCCCGCGTCCTGACGGTCGATGCCGAACACGGAGAGCGGGATGGAGCTCTCGAAGATGGGCCCACCGCTGAACAGCAGTACCGCGACGACTTCGCGACGGCGGCGCCCGGACAGCTTCCGTACCGCCTCCGGTGCGACGGAGTGGTCCTGGCTCATGACGCTAAGCCCCCCTCGGTGTTGGCGTCTCCCTGGTCGTGTCGCTGTGCCACGTTTCCCCTCGGTTTTGCACGAGACCCCAGTCTTCGGTACCCATGATCGAATCTACTGCGTCCCGTGCCGCCGGCGTGACAAGTTCTCCGCCCGGCGGATTGTCGACATGGGCACTTGGCGTGAACCATTCGATCGGTCGACGCAGTCCAGAGCGGCGAAGCCTGGCCCTACGCGGGTTGAGCGGTCTTCGGCCAGGGTGCGACCGCTAGCCGGAACTTGGCTGAAAACATATGGGAATCGCCGTACGACCCTGTCAACTCCAAGGGTGCCCAGGGCCAGTACGGGGGCGCACACGCTCGGCGCGCAACCCATTTTCCGAGCGCCGGAGCAGCACCCGGCAGGCGGCCGTCACGGCGGCGAGCCCAAGGGCGGCGCCGGCCGCGCCTCCGAGGGAGGTCCCGTAGACCACCAGGACCACCGGGACGAGCACGCAGCAGAAGACCGCCCAGCGCACCACGTCGCTCGCCGCGTCCGGCCCGGGGGCGCCCGGCTCCTCCTCCGGCGCCCGCCCGCGCCCGCGCGGGGCGGGGGTCCGCAGGGCGGGGGCGGCCGGGGCGGAGGCGTCGGCGGCGGTGGCGGCGGGGGCGGACGAGGGTGCGGGCACGGGCGGACTCCCTGCGACGGTGGCGTGACCTGTGGGAACGAGGAACGGAACGTTCCGGTCACTGCGGGAGACGGCCGTTTGGCCCCCGCGCCGACACCTGTAGGGCACAAGCGGCATTGCGCTACGGCGCGGGGCTCGTGCATGCTCCCTGGAACGCCGTAAGGGTGTCCCCGACGCGTCCCCGACGCACCGAGCATGCGCCGAGGACGCACCGAGGACACCCCTGGGCACGAGAGGAGTGCCGCCGTACCCTTGGGGGTATGGGCTTGGGAAGATGATTCCCGGACACAGCTCCGCCGCCAACCGTTGTTCCGCTCTCCCCTCTCCGTCCCTCTTCCGTCCCTCCCAAGAGGACTCTCTTCGCCGAGACACCGATGGCCGGTCACGAATTCCCCGAACCCGCGGACCGCAAGCGCGTCGCCGACTCCACGGTCGACCCCCTCGCGGTCGAACAGCCCCGTCACTCCTGCGACCCGGCCTTCCGGCACGGCGTCGTCGTCGGCTTCGACGGCTCCACGTCCAGTGAACGCGCCCTCGCCTACGCCATCGGCATGGCCCGGCGCTCGGCGTCGGGCCTGATCATCGTGCACGTCGCCAACCGGCTGCCCACCACCGTGTGGGCCGGCTGCGAACCGCCGGTCTTCGTCGACGTCCCCGACCACCGCACCGAGGTCCTCGGTCTGGAGCTCGCCTGCGCCGAGCACCTCTCCGAGGTGCCCTGGATCCTGGTCGAGCGCGGCGGGGACATCTGCCACGAGCTGGAGGAGGTCGGCCGGGAGTACGCGGCCGACGCCATCGTGGTCGGCGGCACCCACGGCATCGTCGGCCGGATCTTCGGCTCGGTGGCCGGACGGCTCGCGCGCCGCGCCCAACGCCCGGTCGTCGTCATCCCGTAGCCGTTCCGCACCATCGGCCTCCGCCCCAACTCCCTTGATCCGGCCAATATTTCGGCCTTCCTCAGGTGAATTGTGCGCTTGTGAAGGGTACATAAGAGCCACCGGAACAAAGTGGCCCAAGCAGCACAACTGCACTCCTGAAGGGAGCCCGCCGTGTCCAACGAAGCCGCCGCGGGAAACACCACCTCCACGCTCGGAAACCTCGCCCTCGGACTGACCCTGCTCGCCTTCGGCATCGGATCCACCGGCGTGATCGACCACGTCGGCCCCTCCGACGCCGCCGGCCTCGCCACCTTCGTCGGCGGCGTCGCCCTGTTCGTCGTCGGCCTGCTCGCCCTCCGCGCCGGCGACACCGGCTCCGGCACGGCGTACGCGGCGCTCGGCGCCTTCTGGTTCACCTGGGGCACCGGCGTCGGCGGCGGCAGCTCGTCCGAGGCCGCCGGACTCTTCCTGCTGCTGTGGGCGCTGCTCGCGCTCACCCTGACGCTCGCCGCCGGCGGCAGCGGGCTCTTCGGACAGGGCGTGTACGGGCTGCTGTTCGTCGCCCTGCTGCTCCTCGGCATCGGCGCCCTCGCCGGCAACGCGGGCCTCGGCAAGGCGGGCGGCTGGGTCGCCGCGGTCGCCGGACTCGCGGCCTGGTACGGCGCCACGGCCGCGGTCGCGGGCTGGCCGACGTCCCTGGCCCGCGGCGGCCGTGGGGCGGCGACCGCGAGCTGAGCGGTCCTGAACCACCCGAAAAAGCAGCGGTCCCCGTGCACCTGGGATGCACGGGGACCGCTGTGGTGTCCGGCCGAGCCTCGTGGGGGACAGGCCCACGAGGTGCGGGGCTCCGGGGGACAGGCCCGGGGCGCCGCTACTCGACCGTGACGGACTTGGCCAGGTTGCGCGGCTTGTCGATGTCGCGGCCCATGGCGAGCGCCGTGTGGTAGGCGAGGAGCTGGAGCGGGATGCCCATCAGGATGGGGTCGAGCTCGTCCTCGTTCTTCGGCACGACGATGGTGTGGTCGGCCTTCTCCTGGACCTGGTGCGCGACCGCGAGGATCCGGCCGCTGCGGGCCTTGATCTCCTCCAGGGCGGCGCGGTTCTTCTCCAGGAGGTCGTCGTCGGGGACGATGGCGACCGTCGGCAGGGCCGGCTCGATGAGGGCGAGCGGGCCGTGCTTGAGCTCCGAGGCGGGGTACGCCTCGGCGTGGATGTAGGAGATCTCCTTCAGCTTGAGGGAGGCCTCCAGGGCGACCGGGTAGCCCCGGACCCGGCCGATGAACATCATCGACTCGGCGCCCGCGTACTCCTTGGCCAGCTTCTTGATCTCGTCCTCGCTCTTGAGGATCTCCTCGATCTGGCCGGGCAGCCTGCGCAGGCCCTCGATGATCCGCTTGCCGTCGGTGACGGACAGGTCGCGGATGCGGCCGAGGTGCAGGGCGAGCAGCGCGAAGGCGACCACCGTGTTGGTGAAGCACTTGGTGGAGACGACGCAGACCTCGGGGCCCGCGTGCACGTACACGCCGCCGTCGGCCTCGCGGGCGATGGCGGAGCCGACCACGTTGACGACGCCGAGGACCCGGGCGCCCTTGCGCTTGAGCTCCTGGACGGCGGCCAGCACGTCGTAGGTCTCGCCGGACTGGGAGACCGCGATGTACAGGGTGTCGGGGTCCACGACCGGGTTGCGGTAGCGGAACTCGGAGGCGGGCTCGGCGTCGGCGGGGATGCGGGCCATGCCCTCGATGAGCGAGGCGCCGATCAGACCCGCGTGGTACGAGGTGCCGCAGCCGAGGATCTTGATCCGGCGGATGGAGCGGGCCTCGCGGGCGTCCAGGTTCAGGCCGCCGAGGTGCACGGTGGAGAAGCGGTCGTCGATCCGGCCGCGCAGCACGCGGTCGACCGCGTCGGGCTGCTCGGAGATCTCCTTGTGCATGTACGTGTCGTGGCCGCCCATGTCGTACGAGGCGGCCTCCCACTCCACGGTCTCCGGGGTGGCGGTGGTGGACGCGCCCGTCGTCGTGTACGTACGGAAGTCGTCGGCCTTCAGGGTGGCCATCTCGCCGTCGTCGAGGGTGACGACCTGGCGGGTGTGGGCGACCAGGGCGGCGACGTCGGAGGCGACGAACATCTCCTTCTCGCCGATGCCGAGGACGACCGGGGAGCCGTTGCGGGCCACCACGATGCGGTCGTTGAAGTCGGCGTGCATCACGGCGATGCCGTAGGTGCCCTCGATGTGCTTGAGCGCCTCGCGGACCTTCTCCTCCAGGGAGTCGGCCTGGGAGCGGGCGATCAGGTGGACGATGACCTCGGTGTCGGTCTCGGAGACGAAGACGACGCCCTCGGCCTCCAGCTTGACGCGCAGCTCGGCGGCGTTGTCGACGATGCCGTTGTGGACGACGGCGACCTTGTTCTCGGCGTCGAGGTGCGGGTGCGCGTTGACGTCGCTCGGGGCGCCGTGGGTGGCCCAGCGGGTGTGGGCGATGCCGGTGGTGCCCGCGAAGCGCTTGGGGACACGGGCCTCCAGGTCACGGACCCGGCCCTTCGCCTTGACCATCTTCAGGCCGGCGGCCTTCGGGCTGGTGACGACGATGCCGGCGGAGTCGTAACCCCGGTACTCCAGGCGCTGCAGTCCTTCGAGCAGCAGGGGGGCCACGTCACGCCTGCCGATGTAACCGACGATTCCACACACAGGTGTTGATCCTCCAAGGTCAGTGGATGTGCTCGGCCGTCTCAGCCGTAGACGATGCGGCGCAGCTGCCGGAGGGAGAGCTCCGGTGGCGCCACCGCGCGGTGCGGGAGCTCGCCCGCGATCCGCTCGAAGATCTCGGCGTTGACGGAGCCGCCGGACTGCAGCTCGCGGTGGCGGCGCCGGACGAAGTCCTCGGTCGACTCGTCGAAGTACGCCAGCACGTCGAGCACCACCCGGGCGGCCTCACCGCGCTGGAGCGCGGTGGAGCGGACCAGATGGTCGATGAGGTCGTCGTGCGACGGGCGGCGTTCGAGCACCCGTGAATACTGAGGGGTACCCGAGGGGCATTGCAAGAATCCTGCCCGATATCGGGCAACAGGGGTCATGATCACGCGGCCGAACGGGCTAATTGGTCTACACCTTGACCGCTCCTGAGGTGTCGGGGTACGCATGGTGACAGTTCGGATACGCACCGCTCGCCGTCGTACGCCCGTCGAAAGGGATCCGCCCGTGAGACAGCGCAGAACGTTTCCGCGACTCCTCGGCTCACTCCTCCTGCTGGCCGCCGGCCTCTCCACCGTCGGCGCCGGCGCCGCCCCGACGCCCGACCCGGTCCGCCCGCTCGGCGCGATCGTCCCCGCGCCCGCCTCCGTCACCCCCGGGGGCGACCCGTACACGCTGACCCGGACGACTGTCGTCCGCGTGGACGGTGGCGACAGCGGCGGTGGCCGGGAGACCCGCGCCATCGGCCGCTACCTCGCCGGACTCCTCCGCCCCTCCACCGGCTACCCGCTGCCCGTCGTCGACGACGACGCGCCGCGCGGCGGCATCCTGCTCCGGCTCGCCCCGAGCGCCTCCGATCTGGGCGAGGAGGGGTACGAGCTGCGCTCCGGCCGCGCGGGCGTCACCCTCACCGCGTACCGCCCCGCCGGCCTTTTCCGGGGCGTCCAGACACTCCGCCAGCAGCTGCCCGCCGCCGTCGAGAAGCGGACCGTCCAGACCGGCCCCTGGAAGATCGCCGGCGGCACCGTCACCGACACCCCGCGCTACGCCTACCGGGGCGCCATGCTCGACGTGTCCCGCCACTTCTTCACCGTCGACCAGGTCAAGCGCTATATCGACCAGCTCGCCCTCTACAAGATCAACAAGCTGCACCTGCACCTCAGCGACGACCAGGGCTGGCGCATCGCCATCGACTCCTGGCCCCGCCTCGCGACCTACGGCGGCTCGACGCAGGTCGGCGGCGGCCCCGGCGGCTACTACACCAAGGACGACTACCGGGAGATCGTCCGCTACGCCGCCTCCCGCTACCAGGACGTCGTCCCCGAGATCGACCTCCCCGGCCACACCAACGCGGCCCTGGCCTCGTACGCCGACCTCAACTGTGACGGCGTCGCCCCGCCCCTCTACACGGGCACGAGCGTCGGCTTCAGCTCCCTCTGCGTACCGAAGGAGATCACGTACGACTTCGTCGACGACGTCCTCGGCGAACTGGCCGCGCTCACCCCCGGCCGCTACCTCCACATCGGCGGCGACGAGGCGCACTCCACGAGCCACGCGGACTATGTGGCCTTCATGGACCGGGTGCAGCCGCTCGTCGTCAAGTACGGCAAGACCGTCATCGGCTGGCACCAGCTGACCGGCGCGCGGCCCGCCGAGGGCGCGCTCGCCCAGTACTGGGGCCTGGACCGCAGCTCGGCGGCGGAGAAGGCGCAGGTAGCGGCGGCCGGCCGGGCCGGAACCGGCATCATCCTGTCGCCCGCCGACCGCGCGTACCTCGACATGAAGTACACGAAGGAGACCAAGCTGGGCCTGTCCTGGGCCGGCTACGTGGAGATCCAGCGCTCGTACGACTGGAACCCGGCCACGCTCCTGCCGGGCCTGCCCGAGTCGGCGGTAGCGGGCGTCGAGGCGCCGCTGTGGACCGAGACGATCTCGGAGTCCACTCACATCGACCAGATGGCCTTCCCCCGACTGCCGGGCATCGCGGAACTGGGCTGGTCCCCGGCGTCGACCCACGACTGGGAGGCGTACCGACTGCGGCTCGCGCAGCAGGGGCCGCGGCTGACGGCCATGGGCATCGACTATTACCGGTCGCCGCAGGTGCCGTGGGCGGCGTAGCCGCCTGATGTGTGTGGGGGCGGGTCCGCGTCGCCCCCACGCGCGCGGCGGTCAGACGGCGCGCTGCCGCGCACTTCGGATCAACGCCACGGAATCCGCCTGCGAGAGGGATACGGACTGCAGCTGCAGGAACCGCATGAGGAGGGCGCGCACGGGACCGCTCTCCCGCTCCACGAACCCCCGCAGATGGGATTCGGTGTAGGCGATCACGGACCGGTCCGCCAGGGTGGGCAGACTGACCTGGCGAGTGAACGGCAGGAGCTCTCCGGCCGAGAACGGGGCCACCTGAAGCATGGTGCGGTGGCTCCCGGCGAAGTCGATCAGATGCTGGAGCTGGGCGTCCATGACAGCTGCCTCGCCGACCTGGCGACGGATGCAGCTCTCGTCCAGCACCACGAGCATCAGGGGCGCTTGCCGCGCCAGCGTCGCTTGCCGCTCGGCGACGAACGCGATGCGCTCCTCGGCCTGCTGCCGTGTGACCAGGCCGCGCCGTACATCCACCATGTTGACCGCGCGGGTGTACTCCGGGGTCTGTAGAAGGCCCGGAACGATCCCGATCTCGAAGAGCCGGATCTCGGTGGCCCGCTTCTCGTATCCGACGTATTCCGGGAATCCTTCCAACAGGCTGCCGCGCCGCATCTCGTGCCACTCGCGCTCGAACGACTCCGCTGTTCCGGCGGTCCCGAAGACCTGGTCAGCCCTTCGGGAGAAAGGAAGGGTCGGCGGCTTGCGTCCCGTCTCCACGGCCGAAATGTGCTGACCGGAGCACGCCATGCGCACCGCCAGAGTCTCCTGACTCCAGCCGTGCAACTCGCGCTGCCTGCGCAGATGGGCGCCGAACGCGGCCCGCGGACTGCTTTCGGGCGTCAACGTCTTGCGGTTGACCACAACTCTTCCTTCTTGTCCGGCGAGTTGACCAGTTGAAGGATCCCCGACCCTAGGCCACGCTGACGCCTCCTGGTAGCGACCTCACTACGGACAGGAGTCAGTGTGCCCCCGCACCACACCTCCCCCACCCCCACCGCAGGCGCCTACGTGGCCGACACCGGCGGGCCGGTGACGCGGCTCGGTCAGGTGACCCGGACCCGGGTCGGCGCCGTCTACGTACGACCGCCCGGCGGCGGCGCCGAGTGGGTCGCGGCGCCCGAGAACCTGCGGGCGCCGACCGAGGGCGAGTGGGTGACCATCCGCATCCTCACCACGCCCGTACGGGAGCTCGTCCTCTCCGCCGACCACGAGCTTCGCCCGCGCCCCGTGCCCGTACCGGACTGCACCCCGTGCGCGTATCTCGTGGAGTGGTTCGACCGCTACATGGGCACCGGGCCGCAGCACGACGAATCGGCGGCCGTGGATTGCGTCGTCGAGATCCGTAACCACCCGCACGACCCGCCGAAGATGCGGATCACACGCCCGTGAAGGTCGCATCGGTAGCACTGGCGATCCACGAACACTTCTGCGCGCCCCCTCGGAGGCGATGCCCCGCGGCTCCGCTGCCTCGTTACGGGGGAGCGGTCATGTCCCGCCCTCGGTGAACGTCCGGCAAGACCGACCGAGGGCGGGACCCAGTCCCCATCGATGACGTGCAAGACAGAGACAGGAGACCACGGTAATGAGTGATCTGTACGAGCGGGAGCTGTCCGGCGATTTCGCCGCCCTCTGCGGGGGCGGAACGGACAACGACGGGAACATGGAGAGCTGCATCACGCTGGCCGAGCTGCGCGGCGGCGGGTACGCGCTGGGCGACAGCAAGCCCGAGGGCGCGGGGCGTGAACTGCGCATGAGCGCCGCCGAGATCACCGCGTTCGCGCGGAGCTGGATCGACAGGATCGGCGCCGCCGAATAGTCCACGACGGGACCCGCGCCACCGGCGTCGGGTCCCGTTCGGCTCTCCCCACCGAAGGAGTCCGCCATGCCGCTGGCCGATCTCGTGGACGACGTCCCGGAGATCCTCAAGAACTGGCCCACCGAGCCGCTGCTGTTCCACCGCGCCCCCGGCGCCCTCGCCCACCTGTGGTCCCTCGACAGCGTCCTCCGGCGCGAGATCCAGGGCGAGACCGGCTGCCTGGTGCACGTGAACGCGTACCTGACCCCGCCGGGCGCGCAGGGGCTCAAGTACCACTACGACCCGTACGTCACTCTGATCGTGCAGCTCTCGGGGCGGAAGGCCTGGCCTCTGCATCCGCCCTTCGTCGAGAACCCGATGACGGAGCACGGGAACTTCCTGGAGAGGGGATTCACGAGGGAGGAGAGGCACCACCTTGCCCACACCGCTCCGGTGCGGACCTTCACCCTGGAGCCCGGCGACGTGTTCTGGCTGCCGCGCGGCTTCGTCCACTCGCCGTACGCCGTGGGGCACGAGCCCTCGCTGGAACCCGGCGACGTGGCCGAGCTCGCCCGTCAGGCCACCCGCGCGTGACACGGCGGCACTGGCACGCCTACGCCTACACCGGGCGGTCCTATCCCGACTCCGCGATCCGGCGGGGGGAGGCCCCGTCCGACTATCCGCCGATCGAGATCAAGGACTGGCTGCGGCGGCCGGCCGCTCAGGTCGTGGTCACCTGCACCGGCGTCGAGGAGGCCGTCGGCTGGGTTGAAGGGGAGCTGACGCAGAATCCGCCCGTCGACCAGGAACACTTCCCCGTCTGGGACCGATTGCAGTACGTCCGCGAGACGCTTCTGCTGACCGCCGGCGGTGACGTCGTGCTCGGCTACTACTCGAAGGCGCGGCAGTACGTCTCCCGGGCGCTCGTCGCCTGCCCGAGAGGGGAGGGGGACGGCTGCCCCTACGGGGAGTAGGGAGAGACGCGGGCCCCGGCGGAGGACCGTACTCCGCCGGGGCCCGGGCCGGTCCGTCAGGCGAACCGGGCTATCGGGTTCACCAGGTCGCCGACGAGCTGGAGGGCTGCCGACGGGTCCGCCAGGTCGACCATCTGGCGGTTGTTGCGCAGCTGGAGGCGGTTGAGGGCCGAGAGGGCGAAGGTGTCCGTGAACATGTCGTACTGCTCGAAGCGGTCCGACAGGGCCGGGTTGGCCGACTGGTAGCCCTTCACGCAGGCGGCCACCGCGCGCCAGAAGTCGTCCTCGTCCAGGACGCCCTCGGCGGCCAGCGTGGCGCCGAGGAAGCGGAAGAAGCAGTCGAAGACGTCCGTGAAGACGGAGAGGAGCTTCATGTCCTCCGGGACCTCGGCGCGGACCCGCTCCACCGCCGGCGGCAGGACCGCGTCCGGGTCCATGACGCAGATCTCCTCGGCGATGTCCTTGAACACCGCGCGCGAGACCGCGCCCTTCTCGTCCAGGACCAGGATCACGTTCTCGCCGTGCGGCATGAAGACCAGGTCGTACGCGTAGAAGCAGTGCAGGACCGGGAGCAGGTACGCGTCCAGGTAGCCGCACAGCCACTCGGTCGGGGTGAGGCCCGACTCCTTGATCAGGGCGCCCGCGAAGGACGCCCCCGCGTGGTCGACGTGGAGGAGTGAGGCCATGGTCGCGAGGCGCTCGCCCTCGGCGAGGGAGGCCACCGGGGACTCGCGCCACAGGGCGGCGAGCATCTTGCGGTACGGGGAGTAGCGGTCGGTCGCCGCCTCGTACTCCAGGTGCCGGTAGCCCACCGCCGCGCGCTCGCGGATGATCGAGAAGCGGGCCGCCTTCAGGACGGAGTCCGCCTCGATCAGGCCGGCCAGCCAGTCGTTGATGGCCGGGGTGGCCTCCATGTAGGCGGCGGAAAGGCCGCGCATGAAGCCCATGTTGAGGACGGAGAGGGCCGTTTTGACGTAGTGCTTCGTCGGGTCGGCGGTGTTGAAGAAGGTACGGATGGACTGCTGCGCCAGGTAGGCGTCGTCGCCCTCGCCCAGGTACACCAGGCGCTGCTGGGCGACCTCGGCGGCGAAGGTGACGGACAGCTTGTTCCACCACTGCCACGGGTGGACCGGGACCAGGAGGTAGTCGGCGAAGTCCAGGCCACGGGCCGCGAGGGTCGCGGCGAAGGCGTCGATGGCCCCGTCGCCGAGCTCGGCCCGTACGAAGGTCTCGTAGTCGATCCCGGCGCCCGCGGTGAAGGCCGTGCGGTCGCGGTGCGCCGCCAGCCACACCAGGTGGATCGGGGCGGCCGCCTCGGGGGCGTACGCGCGGTACTCGTCGACGCCGAAGCCGAGCCGCCCGTTGTTGGCGACGAAGCAGGGGTGGCCCTCGGTCATCCCGGTCTCGATCGCCTGGAAGTCCGCGCGAGCCAGCTCCGCGGCCGTCACCTGCGGTTTCGTCGACTTGTACGCCGTGCCGGCCAGGGTGGAGGAGATCTCCTCCAGGTAGACCGGGAGGATCTCGTCGCTGAGGCCGAGCGCCGTGCGCAGGCCGGTGATGAAGCGCAGGGCGTCGAGCGGGAGCTGCTCGCTCCCCTCGTGGCAGCTGATCGAGTCCGGGTAGATCTGCCAGTGGTCCAGGGCGAACCGGTCGGCGGTGAAGCGGTACTCGGTGCCGCCGTCGTCGCTCAGCACCCGGTAGCGGCCCTCGCCCAGCTCCTGCGGGTCGAGCAGCCGCTCGTGGGCGAACTCGGCGAGACCCTTGCGGATCAGGGCCCGGTTGGCGTCCGCCCAGCGCTCGGGGGTGAGGTGGGCGACGGGGTCGGTGAAGGTGCTCATGCGGTGGCTCCGGTGGCGGCCTCGAACTGCGCGCGGGTGCAGAAGCTCAGCAGAGCCGTCTTCTCCGGCTTCTCGATCTCGCGGTCGGGGACGAACCCGACGGCGGCGTTCAGCGCGTGCACGGCCGTGTTGCGCACGTCCGGCTCGACGACCACGCGGGCGGTCGCCGGGTCGGCGAACAGCTCGCGCATCACGGCGGTGATCACCAGGCGGGTGAAGCCGTGCACGGGGGTGTCGGTGGGGGCGACGAGGAAGTGCATGCCGACGTCGCCGGGCTCCGGCTCGTAGAGGCCGACGAGTTCGGCCTTCGCCGGGTCGTAGCGCTCCATGAGGAAGGCGGGCGCGCCGTCGACCAGACCGATGAAGGCGTCGTGGTGCGGGTGGGCCGCGATCTCCATGTAGGCGCGCTCGACGTCCTGGAGTTTCGCGTCCTGCATCATCCAGAAGGCGGCCTTGGGGTCGGTGACCCAGGGGTGGATCAGCTCGGCGTCCTTGAGCGGGTCGAGCGGGCGTATCTGGACGGACTGGAGGGACTGAACGGACTGGGCGGACTGGACGGTCATACCGCGAACTCCTGGAAAGCGATGGTCTTCTCGACGGGGTAGTACTCGGCACCCAGCATCTCGCCGATGATGTACGCGTTGCGGTACGCGCCCATGCCCAGGTCGGGCGAGGTGACGGAGTGCGCGTGCACGGCGGCGTTCTGGAGGAAGACGCCCCGGCCCGTCGTGTCGATCGAGTAGTTGCGGGCCACGTCGAAGCGGCCCTGGGAGTCCCAGCGGAGGCGGTCGCGGACCGGCTCCAGGAAGGCGGGGACGGCGTACTTGTAGCCGGTCGCGAGGATCAGGCCCTCGGTCTCGACGGTGAAGTCCTTCTCCTGCTCCTCCTGGTGGAAGCCGAGCGTGTAGCTCCCGGAGGTCTCGCCCGTCTTCTCGTACGAGGCCGAGCGCAGCGCGGAGTTGGTGAGCAGGCGGGTGGGGACGGGGCCTGCCAGGTTCTTCTGGTAGAGCAGGTCGAAGATCGCGTCGACCAGCTCCCCGTCGATGCCCTTGAACAGACCCTTCTGCGCGGTCTCCAGCCGGGAGCGGGTCGCCTCGGGGAGCGCGTGGAAGTAGTCCACGTACTCGGGGGAGGTCATCTCCAGGGTGAGCTTGGTGTATTCGAGGGGGAAGAAGCGGGGGGAGCGGGTCACCCAGTTGAGGCGGTAGCCGTGGACGTCGATCTCCGAGAGGAGGTCGTAGTAGATCTCGGCCGCGCTCTGGCCGCTGCCGACCAGGGTGATCGACTTCTTGCGCTGGAGGGCCTCCTTGTTGGGGAGGTAGCGCGAGTTGTGGATGAAGTCGCCGCCGAGGTCCGCGCAGGTCTCGGGGACGTGCGGCGGGGTGCCGGTGCCGAGCACGATCCGGCGCGAGCGGAACGTTTCGCCGGACTCGGTGGTCACCACGTACTCCTCGGTCGCCTCGTCGTACGAGACGGTGGAGACGGTGGTCGAGAAGCGGACGTTCGACAGCTTGGCGGCGGCCCAGCGGCAGTAGTCGTTGTACTCGGTCCGCAGCGGGTAGAAGTTCTCGCGGATGTAGAAGGAGTAGAGCCGGCCCTTCTCCTTCAGGTAGTTGAGGAAGGAGTACGGCGAGGTCGGGTCGGCCATCGTGACCAGGTCCGACATGAACGGGGTCTGGAGGTGCGCGCCCTCCAGGAACATCCCGGAGTGCCACTCGAAGTCGGGCTTGGACTCCAGGAACACGCCGTTGAGTTCGGCGATCGGCTCGGTCAGGCAGGCGAGGCCCAGGTTGAACGGACCGAGCCCGATGCCGATGAAGTCGTATGTCTGCGGCGTCTCAGGCGTGGACAAGGTTCTCTCCCAGGTACTGCTCGGCGTGGCCGGCTATCAGATCGAGGACGGCGGCGATGTCGGCCACGGTCGTCTCGGGGTTGAGCAGGGTGAACTTCAGGTACTGGCGGCCGTCGACCTTGGTGCCCGCGACCACGGCCTCGCCGGAGGCGAACAGGGCCTTGCGGGCGTAGAGGTTGGCCCGGTCGATCTCGGCGGGCGAGGTGACGGCCTCGGGGATGTAGCGGTAGACGAGGGTGGACAGGCTGGGCTGCACGACCACGTCGTAGCGCGGGTCGGCGGCGAGCAGCTCGAAGCCCTCCCGGGCCAGGTCGCAGACCTCGTCGAAGAGCTCGCCGATGCCGTCGGCGCCCATGACGCGCAGGGTCATCCACAGCTTGAGCGCGTCGAAGCGGCGGGTGGTCTGGAGGGACTTGTCGACCTGGTTGGGGATCAGCTCCGCGACCGTGCGGCGCGGGTTGAGGTAGTCGGCGTGGTAGGTCGCGTGGCGCAGGGTGGCGCCGTCGCGGACCAGCAGGGCCGAGGAACTGACCGGCTGGAAGAAGGACTTGTGGAAGTCGACGGTGACCGAGTCGGCGGACTCGATGCCGTTCAGGAGGTCACGGCGGGTGCGGGAGGCGAGCAGTCCGCAGCCGTAGGCCGCGTCCACGTGCATCCAGGCGCCGTACTCGGCGGCCAGGGCGGCGACCTCGGGCAGCGGGTCGATGGAGCCGAAGTCGGTGGTGCCGGCGGTGGCGACGATCGCCATCGGGACCAGGCCCTCGGCGCGGCAGGCCTCCAGCTCGGCGGCGAGGACGACCGACTGCATCCGCTTGTCGCGGTCGACCGGGATGGAGATGACGGCGTCGGCGCCGAGGCCGAGGAGGGTGGCCGACTTCTGGACGCTGAAGTGGCTGCACTCGGAGGAGAAGATCCGCAGTTTCGCCAGGTCGGCGGGGCCGGACAGGCCGGCGGGCGCCTTGGCCTCCTCGCGGGCGAGCAGCAGCGCCTGGAGGTTGGACTGGGTGCCGCCGCTGGTGAACACGCCGTCGGCGGCGGGTCCGAGGCCGATCCGGCCGGTGGTCCAGTCGATCAGGCGGCGCTCGATCAGGGTGCCCCCGGCGCTCTGGTCCCAGGTGTCCAGGGAGGAGTTGACGGCGGAGAGGACGGCCTCGCCGAGGACGGCGGGGATGACCACCGGGCAGTTGAGGTGGCCCAGGTAGCGCGGGTGGTGGAAGTACACCGCGTCGCGGAGGTAGACGTCCTCCAGCTCGTCGAGGGCGGCGGAGGCGTCGCCGAGCGGCCGGTCGAGGTCCACCGCGTCGACGACGGGGGCGAGCTCGGCGGGCGTGACACCGCTGAACGGGCCGCGCGTCGTGGCGAGTTTCCTCGCCACCCGCTCCACTCCTTCGGTGACGGAGCGTCGGTATGACTCCGCCGTCGTGTCGTTGAGCAGGTGGGAACGCATGTGGGGACCCTTCCGGGTGTGGGGGACGCGGTCGGTCAAGGCTTAGTAAGGTTAGCCTAACCTAATCCCCATGTACAACAACGGCCCCCCAACCCGCGAGGGTTGAGGGGCCGTCGGCCCTGTGGGGGGTATGTGGGGGCAGGCCCCGTACGGGGGGCTACACCGCTTCCTGCGTCGTGTCCCGCGTCGTGTCCCGCTCCGCGTCCTGCGTCGTCTCGTCCGGCACCTCGCGCAGGGCGTCCTCCGAAAGGCCCTTGCGCCAGTAGCCCACGAACGTGACCCGGCGCTTGTCGAGACCGCGCTCGCGTACGAAGTGGCGGCGCAGCGCCTTCACCGCGCCGGACTCGCCCGCGATCCAGACGTACGGCGCCTCGCCGGGGAGCTCGGCGCCCGCGACGGCCTCGACGGCGGTCGGCGCGCCCTCCTCCCGTACCAGCCAGGTGATGGTCGCGTCGGCCTCGGTCGCCAGCTCCATCCGGTCGCCGGAGTACGGGACTTCGAGGTAGACGTGGGCGCGGGTCTCGGCCGGCAGCCACTCCAGGATCGCGGAGGCGGCCGGCAGGGCCGTCTCGTCGCCCCAGATCAGCACGGAGTCGGCGTCCTCGGGGAGCCGGAAGCGCACCCCGGTGTTCTCCGCGACCGCCGGTCCGAGCACGACCACCCGGTCGCCGGACTTGGCGTGCTGGGCCCAGCGGCAGGCGGGCCCGCCGTCCTCGTGGACCGCGAAGTCGATGTCCACCTCGGGCACGGGGGAGTGCCGCTGCTCGCGCACGGTGTACGAGCGCATCACGGCCCGCTCCGAGTCGGGCATGGCCCGCCAGGCGCCCAGGATCGCGTACATGTCCGGGTTGTCCAGCGGCGGCAGGACGGGGGCGTCCTGTCCCGGGTGCGGCAGGAAGAGGGAGAGCGACTGGTCGCGGCCCCCGGCGGCGAAGCCCTTCAGGTCCTCACCGGTGAAGGTGACGCGGACCAGGGTCGGGCCGAGCCGCCGCGTCCGGTCGACCTGGAGGCTGAAGAACTGGAACGGGGCGGTCTCGGCGTTCGTCATGGGTCAGGACACCTTCTTGGCGTTCTCGAGGGCCTTGGCCAGGTCCTCCAGGAGCGGGGCGCACTTGGCGTACGAGTAGATGGGCTCGGTCACGCGGGGGACGACCTGGCCGGCCTTGACGGCGGGCAGCGCGGCCCAGGTGGGCTTGGACTTCAGGGCCTCGGGCTGCAGGGCCGAGGTGCGGTTGTCGAGCAGGATGACGTCGGCCTTGTACTTGTCGACGTTCTCCCAGCTCAGGCCCTCGAACCAGCCGCCCTGGTCCAGCTTGGTGGGCGTCACGATGTTGACGCCGAGGCTCTGGAAGAAGAGCGTGTCGGTCGGGCGGACCGGGGTGGAGACGTAGAAGAGGTCCGGCGAGGCGGAGCCGATGAGGACCTTGATGTCCTTCTTGCCGGCGGCGGCCTTGCGGACGCGCTCGGCGGCGGCCTCGAAGCGGGCCTTGTCCTTCTTGATCTGCTCGGTGTTCACGTCGGCGCCGAGCGAGGCGGCGAGGTCGGCGTGGCGCTGGAGGACCTCGGGCATCGTCTTGTCGGCGGCCCACAGGGCGACGCTCGGCGCGATCTTGGCGATCTTGTCCTTCTGCTCCGCCGGCACGTACCAGAGGTCGTTCTTCTCCCACATGTCCGTGACGAGCAGGTCGGGCTGGAGCTTGAGGTACTCCTCGGTCTTGAACTCGCCCCAGACGTTGCCGATGACCTTGACCTTGTTGATGTCGAGGTCGCCCGCCTGGACGTCCGGCGTCACGGCGCCGGTCTTCGGGTCCTTGACGGTGGTCGGGCCGAAGACGCCCTTGACCTCGACGCCGAAGTCCTTGAGGGCGGCGGCGGTTCCGGTGAAGGCGACGATGTTCTTGGGCGTGCTCTTCGCCTCGACGACCGTGCCGCGGTCGTCGGTGAACTTCCAGGGACCCGACTTCTCGGCGGCCTTGGCGGGGGCGTCGCCACCCTTGCCCTCGGCGCCGCCACCGCAGGCGGTGAGCGTGGCGACGAGCCCAAGGGCGCCGCCGGCGGCGATCAGGCCGCGGCGGGTGAGGAGGGTGGCTCGGGCGGTGCTGGGCATGGCGAAGTCGCTTTCGGTACGAGCCGGGGTCGGCCTGGGGTAGTCGAAGGTAGGTTAGCCTAACCTCATCAGGATCAACAGGGGTGGGGTCGGGGGGTGCGACCGGACACGCGGAAGCCCGCCGCCCCTAGGGGGACGGCGGGCTTCCGGGGGCGACCGCGGCTCAGCCGGTCAGGCCCAACTCCCGGGCGATCAGCATCCGCTGGACCTCGCTGGTGCCCTCGCCGATCTCCAGGATCTTCGAGTCGCGCCACATCCGGGCCACCGGGTACTCGTTCATGAAGCCGTAGCCGCCGTGGATCTGGGTCGCCTCGCGGGCGTTGTCCACCGCGACCGTCGAGGAGTACAGCTTCGCCAGTGCCGCCTCCTTCTTGAAGGGCTCGCCCTGGACGAGGCGGGAGGCCGCGTCGCGCCAGCCGACGCGAGCCATGTGGGCCCGCATCTCCATGTCGGCGATCTTGAACTGGATGGCCTGGTTGTCGCCGATCGGACGCCCGAAGGCCTGCCGCTCCTTCGCGTACTTCACCGACTCGTCCACACAGCCCTGCGCCAGACCCGTAGCAAGGGCCGAGATCGCGACCCGGCCCTCGTCCAGGATGCGCAGGAACTGCGCGTAGCCGCGGCCCTCCTCGCCGAGCAGGTTCGCCGCCGGGACGCGCACGTCCTGGAAGGACAGCTCGCGGGTGTCCGAGGCGTTCCAGCCGACCTTCGAGTACGGCGCGGCGACCGTGAAGCCGGGCGTGCCGGACGGGACGATGATCGAGGAGATCAGGGGCCGGCCGTCCGCCTTGCGGCCGGTGACCGCCGTGACCGTGACCAGGCCCGTGATGTCCGTACCGGAGTTGGTGATGAAGCACTTCGAGCCGTTGATGACCCAGTCGTCGCCGTCCCGGACGGCCGTCGTCCGCGTGCCGCCCGCGTCCGATCCCGCGCCCGGCTCCGTCAGGCCGAACGCGCCGAGCATCTCGCCGGAGCACAGCTTCGGCAGCCACGCGCGCTTCTGCTCCTCGGTGCCGAAGCGGAAGACCGGCATCGCGCCGAGCGAGACGCCCGCCTCCAGGGTGATCGCCACCGAGGAGTCCACCCGGGCGAGCTCCTCCAGGGCGATGCCGAGGGCCAGGTAGTCGCCGCCCATCCCGCCGTACTCCTCGGGGAACGGCAGACCGAACAGGCCCATGCGGCCCATCTCGCGGACGATCTCGTACGGGAACTCGTGCCGCTCGTAGAAGTCGCCGATCTTCGGGGCGACGACGTCGTGGGCGAACTCCTCGACGGTGCGGCGGAGTTGCTCGTGCTCTTCGGAGAGCCGGTGGTCGAGGGACATGCTCAGGACTCCTTGTGGGAGAGCGCTCTTACGGTACGGGACGGGCTCGGGCGGCCCAGTTGTTCGGCCATCCAGCCGCTGGTGGCGGTCAGGGCGGCCAGGTCGACCCCGGTCTCGATGCCGAGGCCGTCGAGCATCCACACGAGGTCCTCGGTGGCCAGATTGCCGGTCGCGCTCTTCGCGTACGGGCAGCCGCCGAGGCCGCCCGCGGAGGCGTCGACCGTGGTCACGCCGTGCCGGAGCGCGGCGAGCGTGTTCGACAGGGCCTGCCCGTAGGTGTCGTGGAAGTGCACGGCGATACGGGAGGTGGGCACGCCTGCCTCGTTCAGCGCGGTCAGCAGTGCCTGGACGTGCCCCGGGGTGGCCACGCCGATCGTGTCGCCGAGGCTCAGCTCGTCGCAGCCCATCTCGGCGAGCGCCTTGGTGACCCGGACGACCTGCTCGATCGGGACGGCGCCCTCCCAGGGGTCGCCGAAGCACATCGACAGATAGCCGCGGATGGTGAGCCCCTGCTCTATCGCCCGGGTCACCACCGGCTCGAACATGGCGAGCGCCTCGTCCACGGTCCGGTTGAGGTTGGCCTTGGCGAAGGACTCGGTCGCCGACGCGAACACGGCCACGTGCCGGGCGCCGAGCGCCAGCGCCCGGTCCAGGCCGCGCTCGTTCGGCACCAGCACGGGCAGCCGGACCGGGAGGGCGCTGATCTGGGGGAACAGCTCCTCCGCGTCCGCCAGTTGAGGCACCCACTTGGGGTGCACGAAGCTGGTCGCCTCGACGGTCGAAAGCCCGGCCGCCGCGAGGCGCCGCACGAACTCGGCCTTCACGTCGGTCGGGACGACCGTCTTCTCGTTCTGCAGCCCGTCCCGGGGCCCCACTTCATGGATCCTGACCCGGGCCGGGAGCGCCGGATCGGCCACGGTCATCGGCAGGCCGCTCATGCCGACTCCTCCTTCTCCTCACGCGGGGCGACGACGGCCAGGACCTGGTCCATGGCGACGGTCGTGCCGGGAGTGACGTCCAGTTCGGTGACGGTGCCGGCGTGCGGGGCGGAGATGACGTGCTCCATCTTCATCGCCTCCACCACCAGCAGACTCTGCCCGGCCTCCACCTCGTCCCCGACCGCCACCTTCACGACGGTCACGGTCCCCGGCATCGGCGCGGCCAGCGTGTCCGCCCCGCCGTGCCGGGCGCCGGAGAGCGCGGCGGCGACGGGGTCGTGATCCATGACGTGCCAGGAGTCGCCGTCGCGGCCGAGCCAGGCGCCCGCCCGGTGGAAGTGGTGGGTCACCCCGTCCACCGCGACGGTGACCGACCGGTCCGACACCATGGTGTGCGCGGGCGCGCTGACGGTGACGGGTTCGAGTCCCGCTACTCGCAACGGGAAGGCCGCCGGGGCCGGGGTGCCGCCCAGGCGCCAACCGCTCGGCACCGAGAAGGGGTCCGTCCAGCCGTCGCGGGGCGCCGGGGACAGCCCCGCGAGACGCACCGCGGCAGCCGCCGCGTACACCTCGTCCGGGACCGCCGTGTCGACCAGGCTCTCCGCGTCCCGCTCCACCAGACCCGTGTCCAGGTCGCCCGACACCACGTCCGGGTGGGCGAGGAGGCGGCGCAGGAAGCCCGCGTTGGTGGGGACGCCGAGGGTGACCGTCTGGGCGAGGGCCGCGCGGAGGCGGCGGAGGGCCGTGGGGCGGTCGGGGGCGTGGACGATGACCTTCGACAGCATCGGGTCGTAGAGGGACGAGACCTCCGAGCCCTCGCTCAGGCCCGAGTCCGTCCGCGCCCCGCCGCCCTGCGGCTCGTGCAGCGCGAGGACCGTGCCGCCGGAGGGCAGGAAGCCGCGGGCCGGGTCCTCGGCGCAGATGCGTGCCTCGATCGCCCAGCCGTCCAGGCGTACGTCCTCCTGCGCGAAGCCCAGCGGCTCGCCCGCCGCGACCCGCAGCTGCCACTCCACCAGGTCCAGGCCCGTGATCAGCTCGGTCACCGGGTGCTCGACCTGGAGGCGGGTGTTCATCTCCATGAAGCAGTACGCCGACGGGTCGCCGCCCGGGACGATGAACTCGACCGTGCCCGCGCCCACATACCCGCAGGAGCGCGCCGCCTCGACCGCCGCCGCCCCCATCGACGCCCGCAGCTCCGGCGTCAGCAGGACGCTCGGCGCCTCCTCGATGATCTTCTGGTGGCGCCGCTGGAGCGAGCACTCGCGCTCGCCGAGGTGCACGACGTTGCCGTGGGCGTCGGCGAGGACCTGGATCTCGATGTGCCGCGGGCGGTCGATCCAGCGCTCCACCAGCAGCGTGTCGTCGCCGAAGGAGGAGCGGGCCTCGCGACGGGCCGCCGCGATCTCCTCCTCCAGGACCGTCAGGTCCCGCACCAGCCGCATGCCCTTGCCGCCACCGCCCGCGCTCGGCTTCAGCAGCACCGGCGCGCCCAGCTCGCGGGCGGCCTCCACGATGTCGGGGTCGGCCGCGCCCGGCACGACCGGGACCCCGGCCGCCTTCACGGTCTCCTTCGCCCGGATCTTGTCGCCCATCAGCGAGATCGCCGACGCGGACGGGCCGATGAAGACGAGGCCCGCGTCCGCGCACGCCTGCGCGAAGGCGGCGTTCTCCGCGAGGAAGCCGTAGCCCGGGTGGACGGCCTGCGCGCCGGTGCGGCGGGCCGCGTCGAGCAGGGCCGGCACGGACAGATACGACTCGGCGGCCGGCGGCGGACCGATCCGTACCGCCGTGTCCGCCTCCCGTACGTGCCGGGCGTCGGCGTCCGCGTCGCTGTACACGGCCACCGAGCGGACGCCCATCTCCCGCAGCGTGCGGATGACCCGTACGGCGATCTCGCCCCGGTTGGCCACGAGGACGGTGTCGAACATGTGCTGCGTCTCGCTCTGCATCTCGCTCTGCATCTCCTGGGGAACCCTCACATCCGGAAGACGCCGAACTGGGGGTCACCCAGGGGCGCGTTGGCACAGGCGGTCAGGGCGAGGCCGAGGACCTGCCGGGTCTCCATGGGGTCGATGACCCCGTCGTCCCAGAGCCGGGCCGTCGCGTAGTAGGCGCTGCCCTGCGTCTCGTACTGCGAGCGGATCGGGTCCTTGAAGGCCTCTTCCTCCTCTGCGCTCCACGCGTCGCCGAGCTGGTCGCGCTTGACCGTGGCGAGGACGGAGGCGGCCTGCTCGCCGCCCATCACGGAGATCTTCGCGTTGGGCCACATCCACAGGAAGCGCGGGGAGTACGCCCGGCCGCACATCGAGTAGTTGCCCGCGCCGAAGGAGCCGCCGACGACCACCGTCAGCTTCGGGACCCGGGTGGTCGCCACCGCCGTCACCATCTTGGCGCCGTGCTTGGCGATGCCGCCGTGCTCGTACGCCTTGCCGACCATGAAGCCCGTGATGTTCTGGAGGAACACCAGCGGGATCCCGCGCTGGTCGCACAGCTCGATGAAGTGCGCGCCCTTCTGGGCGGACTCGGCGAACAGGATGCCGTTGTTGGCCACGATGCCGACCGGGTGCCCGTGGATCCGGGCGAAGCCGGTGATCAGCGTCTGCCCGTACTCGGCCTTGAACTCCTGGAAGCGGGAGGCGTCCACGACCCGGGCGATGACCTCGCGCACGTCGTACGGGGTACGGGAGTCGACCGGCACCGCGCCGTACAGCCCCGCCGGGTCCACCTTCGGCTCCTCGGCCGGCTCCACCGACCAGGGCAGCGGGCCGCGCTCGGGCAGGGTCGCGACGATGTTCCGCACGATCCGCAGGGCGTGCGCGTCGTCCTCCGCGAGGTGGTCGGTGACGCCGGAGATCCGGGAGTGCACCTCACCGCCGCCGAGCTCCTCCGCCGTGACGACCTCGCCGGTCGCGGCCTTCACCAGGGGCGGGCCGCCGAGGAAGATCGTCCCCTGGTTCCGGACGATCACCGCCTCGTCGCTCATCGCCGGGACGTACGCCCCGCCGGCCGTGCAGGAGCCCATGACCGCCGCGATCTGCGGGATGCCGGCGCCGGACATCCGGGCCTGGTTGTAGAAGATCCGTCCGAAGTGCTCGCGGTCCGGGAAGACCTCGTCCTGCATCGGCAGGAAGGCGCCGCCGGAGTCCACCAGATAGAGGCAGGGGAGACGGTTCTCCAGCGCCACCTCCTGCGCCCGCAGGTGCTTCTTCACCGTCATCGGGTAGTACGTGCCGCCCTTGACGGTCGCGTCGTTCGCGACGATCACGCACTCGCGGCCGCTCACCCGGCCGATGCCCGCGATGACGCCTGCGGCGGGGGCCTGGTCGCCGTACATCCCGTGCGCCGCGAGCGGGGCCAGCTCCAGGAAGGGCGAGCCCGGGTCGAGCAGCGTGTCCACGCGGTCCCGGGGCAGCAGCTTGCCACGCGCGGTGTGCCGGGCGCGGGACTTCTCCCCGCCACCGAGCGCGGCCGCGGCCAGCTTGGCGCGGAGCGTCGAGGCCAGCTCGTGGTGGGCCGCCTCGTTGGCCTGCCAGGCCGGCGAGGCGGGGTCCGCCGCACTCGTCAGCACAGGTGCCTGCTGCATCCGTCGAGCTCCCTTGCTCGGTTAATGAGCGTTAACGTATATCGCACAGGTTAACGACCGCTAACAGGGTTGTCCATCGTCAAAACCGTGCCCGAGGTGACGGGTGTGCGACTGGAGGGCGCGCTGGTTCGCTCCGGCCGACCGCGCCCGGCTCGGGAAGTTGTTCGGCGCGATGTGGTCGATCAAGAGGGCAGTCCAGCGCGATGCCCGCGCCAAGGTCGATGCCTACCGCGCCGCATCCCGTGAACGGGAGGAGCAGGGGGCGAAGGTCGTACGACGGCGCCTCGGCCTGTCCCGCGAAGCGCTGGAGCGCTGCGCCTACCGGCATCTGGAGGCCTCGGGGCACCTCAAGCACCACGTTTCGAAGGCCCTGGCGATGCACATGGCCGACGAGGTGTGGAACGGAGTACAGCGGCACCTGTTCCCCGATGCGACCGGCACGTGCTTCGGGCGACCGAAGGCCGGCCGCCTGTATGACTTCACCCGTATCCCCGGCCGCGCCCGCTCCCACACCACCGCGAACAAGTGGGAGACCTTCCGCCTCGTCGGCACCCTTCACGGCCACGCCATGGCGTACACGGACGGCGGTCGGAACCCGTTGACGCAACCCAGACGGATGCCGAAGCCCGTCGTGCCCGAGGGGCGTGTACCGACGGGGAAGGCGATGCCCTCCGGCACGGTCGGCACGCGCAAGGCGACATGGTGGGACCACACCGGACCGCTCGCCGTGGTGTTTCCCGGCGGTCCCGACAGCAAGAGCGATGGCCTCGTGCTCCCCGTCCGAATTCCCCAAGGCGCGGGCCAGTGGGAACGCGTGCGGCATTTCCTCGGCAACTCCGGCCGCTGGCACAAGGTCGACCTCGTGCGCCGCCGGAAGACGTCCGCTCCGGGTGGCTGGGCGTACGAGGCCCATCTGATGGTCCTCGGCTCCGGATACACGGCACCCGCCGTACGGGTCATGCGTGACCAGGCAGCCGCCCTGAACCGGATCGGCGGTGTGGACGGCAACGTATCCAACCTCTCCGTCGTCTCCTTCCCCGCGGACCTCACCGCCGGAACGCCGCTCTCCACCGAGATCACGCTGACCGACGCCGAACGCTCCCGGCTGGGGACGGAGGCGAAGAAGCGGCGGGGCCGCGCGCGTGCTCTGGAGCGCTCCCGCAGGGCGACGAACCCCGCACAGTACGGGCTGTCCAGGAGCCAGTCCGAGCGAGCCGCCCGCCGCGTGGACAAGGGGCTCATGCCCAAGACCGTGATCGTTCCGGGGGGTGCTCGTGTGGCTGGCACGGGTGGGGCGCCGACGCAGCCGTTCCGCCGAGACCGGCTCTCCGCGAAGTACCGGACCCGGCGCTCCCGTCAGGCCGAGCACGCTGTCGGCATCGCCGAACACCGCCGCCACCGCGCCCGTCGTGTGGCGCGCGAGATCATCGCCTCGCACGGCCCGGTGCTGGTCGTGGAGGATTGCGACATCCGTACCTGGTACCGGCTGTGGGGCGAGCGCCTGTCCCGGACCACACCCGGCATGCTCATCTCGGCCCTCAAGGCCGAGTGCGAAGCCGCCGGGGGCAGGCTCCTGCGGGCCTCCACCTGGTCGACGGCCCTGTCCCAGCACTGCCTGTGCGGCGGGCGCGTACGCAAGACCCTCCACGTTCGTGAGCACGAGTGCCCGGCGTGCGGCCTGACCGGCCGACGCGACCTCGTCTCCGCTGCCCTGGCCGCCTTCGTCCGCTTCGCCGACGCGGACGATCCGAAGACCGCGTACCTGGACACCACCGCTTCCAGGCACGCCCGGATCACCTATGCGGAAGCGCTGGAAGAAGCGCTGCGGGAGTCAACCACACCGAGCTCGAAACCGCCCCGGCGGCCGGGCTACGTGGCAGTCACACGACAACGCCGTGAGACCTCTGCTCCCCGAACCGCCGGATGGCGGAACCGAGCGACCCCGGATGAGCCGCGCTCCCGCGACCACGCCGGAAAGCCCGGTCACCGCGCCGGCCGCAGCCCGCAGCTCGCCCTCCGGGCGGCGAAAGGGCCGAGTCTTAGAATCGAATCCATGACCAGCCCCAGCCCGACGCGGATCGACGCGCCCACCCGACGCGAGCAGATCCTCAAGGAAGCCGCCCGTCTCTTCGCGGAGCGCGGTTTCCACGGTGTGGGGGTGGACGAGATAGGGGCCGCGGTCGGGATCAGCGGGCCCGGGCTCTACCGGCACTTCCCCGGCAAGGACGCCATGCTCGCCGAGCTGCTCGTCGGGATCAGCGAGCGGCTGCTCGACGGCGGGCGGCTGCGGGTCGCCGAGGGCGACGGGGATCCGCGTGTCCTGCTCGGGTCGCTCATCGACGGGCACATCGACTTCGCCCTCGACGACCGGCCGCTGATCACCCTCCACGACCGCGAGCTCGACCGGCTCAAGGACGAGGACCGCAAGCGGGTCCGGCAGCTTCAGCGGCAGTACGTCGAACTGTGGGTCGCCGTCGTCCGCGACCTGTACCCGGCGGCGGCCGAGCCGGAGGCCCGCGCCTCCGTCCACGCCGTCTTCGGCCTCCTCAACTCGACCCCTCACCTGGGCGCGCCGCTGGGGCGCACCGGCATGGAGAACCTGCTGCGGAGCCTGGCCCATGGGGCCTTCGGGGCACTGGGCTCGCCCGGGGCCTGACCCCCAGGGCCCGCACCCAGCGGGCACAATGGCGCCCATGCCGATACTCAGCCGCCCCGCCCTCGTCGAGCACCTCGTCCGGACCCGTATCGCGGGCGACGTCGCCACCCCGCGCGACAACAACCTGGCGCACTACCGCCACCTGGCCAATGGTGACCGGCACTACTGGTTCGGCCTGGAGTTCGGCGATCGGTGGACCGATGAGCAGGACGTGCTCGCGGTCATGGCCGAGCGGTGCGGGGTCGTCGACGACCCGGCGCACCGGGCCGGGCAGGACACCATCGATCCCGAGCTGACCGTCGGCGCCCTGGACCGTATGGCCGCCCGTCTCGCCAAGGCCGCCTCGGGCAAGGAGCGGGTGCTGTTCGCTACCGGGCACCCGGGCTCGCTGATCGACGCGCACAGCCGGGTCGCCGCCGCGCTGCGGGCCCGGGGGTGCGACATCGTGCGGATTCCCGGGGGGCTCACCGCCGACGAGGGGTACGTCGTGCAGTTCGCCGACGTCGCGGTCTTCGAGCGGGGGGCCAGTTTGTGGCACACGCATTCGCCGCAGCCCATGAAGGCGATCCTGGACGGGCTTGCCGCCGTGGGCGAGGCCGCGCCGGATCTCGTGGTCGCTGACCACGGGTGGGCGGGGTGTGCGGCGCAGCGGGGGGTCGACACGGTGGGGTATGCGGACTGCAACGATCCGGCGTTGTTCCTTGCGGAGGCGGAGGGGGCTATGCAGGTCACCGTGCCGTTGGACGACCACGTGGTGGATCCTCGGTTTTATGAGCCGCTGACCGGTTATCTGTTGGATGCTGCGGGGCTTGTCGGCTGACCACCCGTGGTGGGTCGGGGGCCGGAGCCGGAGCGGGGGTAGGGGGTGTCCGGACTGCGACCTTCACTTCGCTTCGCTCGTTACGGGCGCTGCCACGTCCGGACACCCCCTACCCCCGCTCCGGCTCCGGCCCCCTCGCGCCGTCGGGCTGCGTGCGGCCCGGGGTCGGGTCCAGGTAGACGCGGCGGATGGCCGGGAAGCGGGTGCGGAGGCGGGACTCCGCGGTTTCGCAGGCGCGTTCTACTTCGGCGGCCGTCGACATGTCCCTGAAGTCGACCTTCGCCGCGACCATCACCTCGTCCGGGCCCTGGATCAGGGTCGTCAGGTCGAGGACGCCGACCACGTGGTCCACGGCGAGGAGTTCCTCGCGGACCGCCTGGCGCATGGGGCGGGGGAGCGGGCGGCCGATCAGGAGTTCCGCGTTGGAGCGGCCCAGGACCCAGGCCACGTAGACGAGGAGCAGGCCGATCAGGATGGATGCGATGCCGTCCCAGGTGGAGGAGCCGGTGAGCTGTACGCCCAGTAGGCCGCCTGCCGCGAGCATCAGGCCCGCCAGGGCCGCCGAGTCCTCCATGACGACCGCCTTGACGGTGGTGTCGGGGGTCAGGCGGAGGTAGCGGGCGAAGGGGGCCTTCATGCGGGTCGCCTCGGCCTTCACCTGCTTGACGGCCGTACGGAGACTGAAGCCTTCTAGGAGGAAGGCGATGCCCAGGACGATGTACGAGATCGTGGGGTCGCCCAGCTCCTCGCCCTCGACGAGGGTGTGGATGCCGTCGTAGAGGGAGAAGACCGCGCCGCCCACGAAGGTGGCGACCGCCGCGAGCATCGCCCAGACGTAGCGCTCGTTGGCGTAGCCGAGCGGGTGGTCCTCGTCGGCCGGCTTCTCGCTTCTTTTGAGGGCCGTCAGGAGCATGAACTCGGTGACGGTGTCGGCGAGCGAGTGCGCCGCCTCGGACAGCATCGCGCTGGATCCGCTGACCACGCCCGCGACGGCCTTGGCGACGGCGATGCCCAGATTGGCCATCGCCGCCACGATCACTGTGAAGGTGCTCTCGCCGTTCTCCGCCATGATCGGACGGTATGTCCGATCATCAGCGCGGTACGCGAACGACACCCTCTTGGATGACCGAGATCGCCAGTCGTCCGTCCTGCGTGAAGATCCGTGCCTGGCCGAGGCCCCGGCCGCCGGACGCGGTCGGTGACTCCTGGTCGTACAGGAGCCACTCGTCGGCCCGGAACGGGCGGTGGAACCACATGGCGTGGTCCAGGGAGGCCCCGACGACGTCACCGACGGCCCAGCCGCCCCGGCCGTGGGCCAGGAGGATCGAGTCGAGGAGGGTCATGTCCGAGACGTAGGTCGCCAGGGCTATGTGGAGGAGGGGGTCGTCCGCGAGTTTGCCGTTGGTGCGGAACCAGACCTGGGAGCGCGGCTCGCGCGGCTGTCCGACGCTTCCCCACGGGGGGTCCTCGGCGTAGCGGAGGTCCACGGCGGCGCGGGCCTCGATCAGGCGGTCCGCGACCTCGCGGGGGAGGTGGCGGGGGAGCATCTCGGCCGGGGCCGGGAGTGATTCCGGGGCCGGGGCGGGTGGCATTGGTGTTTGGTGGTCCAGGCCCTCTTCGTACGTCTGGAACGATGCCGAGAGGTGGAAGATCGGCTGGCCGTGCTGGACGGCCACCACCCGGCGGGTGGTGAAGGAGCGGCCGTCGCGGATGCGGTCGACCGTGTACACGATCGGCGCGCCCGGGTCGCCTGCGCGCAGGAAGTACGCGTGGAGCGAGTGGGCGAGGCGGTCCTCGGGGACCGTTCGTCCGGCCGCCACCAGTGCCTGGGCGGCCACCTGGCCGCCGAAGACGCGGGGGACGATCGAGGGGCGGGACTCGCCCCGGAAGATGTCCTGCTCGATCCGCTCCAGGTCGAGCAGATCGAGCAGGTCATCCAGTGCGGTGTGCGCTTCGGGCACTTACAGGCCCATCGACTTCGCGATGATCGACTTCATGATCTCGCTGGTGCCGCCGTAGATGCGGTTGACGCGGTTGTCGGCGTACAGGCGGGCGATCGGGTACTCGTTCATGTAGCCGTAGCCGCCGTGCAGCTGGAGGCAGCGGTCGATGACGCGGTGGGCGACCTCGGTGCAGAACAGCTTGGCGCTGGCGGCCTCGGCCGGGGTCAGCTCGCCCGCGTCCAGGGCCTCCAGGGCGCGGTCGGCGACGGCCTCGGCGGCGTCGACCTCGGCCTGGCAGGCGGCCAGCTCGAACTTGGTGTTCTGGAAGTGCGCGACCGGCTTGCCGAAGACCGTGCGGTCCGTGACGTACTGCTGCGCGAAGCGGACGGCGGCCTTGGCCTGGGCGTACGCGCCGAAGGCGATGCCCCAGCGCTCGGAGGCCAGGTTGTGGCCGAGGTAGTAGAAGCCCTTGCCCTCCTCGCCGAGCAGGTCCTCGACCGGGACCTTCACGTCGACGAAGGCCAGCTCGGCGGTGTCGGAGGTGCGCAGGCCCAGCTTGTCCAGCTTGCGGCCGATGGAGTAGCCCTCGGACTTGGTGTCCACGGCGAACAGGGAGATGCCGGAGCGGCGGTCCTCCGCGGTCGGGGCGGAGGTGCGGGCGCAGACGATCACGCGGTCGGCGTGGACGCCGCCGGTGATGAAGGTCTTGGCGCCGTTGAGGACGTAGTGGGTGCCGTCCTCGGACAGCTTGGCGGTGGTCTTCATGCCCGCGACGTCGGAGCCGGTGCCCGGCTCGGTCATGGCCAGCGCCCACATCTCGTCGCCCGTGACGAAGTTCGGCAGGTAGCGCTTCTTCTGCTCGTCGGTGGCGAGCATCTTGATGTACGGGAGGGCGAGGAGGACGTGCACGCCGGAGCCGCCGAACTGGACGCCGGCGCGGGAGGTCTCCTCGTAGAGGACGGCCTCGAACTTGTGGGTGTCCAGGCCCGCGCCGCCGAACTCCTCGGGCACGTTGATGCCGAAGATGCCGAGCTCGCCCAGCTTGCCGTAGAACTCGCGGGGCGCCTGGCCGGCCGCGAACCACTCGTCGTAGACGGGGACGACCTCGGCCTCGATGAAGGCGCGGATGGTCTCCCGGAACGCCTCGTGGTCCTCGTTGAATACGGTACGGCGCACGATGCGTCTCCTCCGGTGTGCGGGCGGCCAGCTGTCTAAGCGCTTGCTCAGTCTGTCATCTTCGAAGTTACCCAGCGGTCACCCGGCCTGTCCAGACTCCGGGGCTGTGATCCAGGTCCGACGGGTGGAGTCGTATCCGTAGGTCGGGCGGTTCTTCGTTCCGCTCGTCCGGAAGGGTTCGCCCTGCTCGTCCGCGATCCGGACCGTGCCCCGGCGGCCGTCCGCGGTCCACTCCAGTTCCAGGTACCAGCGGCAGTCGCAGGCGGCGGTGCGGGCCGAGACCAGCAGCTCCTCCGGGTCGGCGGCCGTCACCGCGTACGGGAAGGAGACCGCCGGGATCGTCCTGCCCTCCGCCCCGGACGCGTCGTAGCCGTCCACCGGGCGGGTCACCGGCCTCGGCCGGTCCAGGTCCACCTCCAGCAGGCGCGGTGTGATCGCCCCGCCGCAGCCGCCGTCCATCCGGTACGCGGACCACGGCAGCGGCCTTCCTCGGTCCACCACCCGTACGTGCAGGCCCTGGAGCACCACTGCCGAGGTGTTCTTGCCCTGGACGGACACCCGCAGCAGCGTCTCCCCGCCGTGCACCGCCGCCTGCGCCGCCGCCCATCGGCTCGCGTCGGCGGCCGGTGGTGGGGCGGGGACCTGGGCCGGGGGCTGCGCCGCCAGGTAGGTGTGGCCGCAGCCGTTCTGCCAGATGTGCGAGGCGGTGGTCACGGTCAGGGGTGGGGGTGGGGGTGGGGTTTTGCTCTGGCGGGGGAGGAGTACGGCTGTCAGGGCCAGCGTGGCTGTCAGTGCCAGGAGGCCGGTGGGCAGGGCTGGGTGCCATCGTCGTCGTCGTTGGGGTTGTGGTGGTGCTTCCGGCTCTGGTTCCGGCGGGTGGCGGGTGCGGGATGCCGCCTTCCATGCCTCTTCCAGGGCCTGGTGCTCCTCTGGTTCCGCCCCGCACAGTGCCGCCAGCCTGTCTATTACCGCGAAGTCCTCCGGGACGGTCGTGCCGGAGCAGTAGCGGTGCAGCGTCGAGGCGCTCACGTTCAGGCGGCGGCCCAGTGCCTCGTAGCTTCGGCCGTCCCTTGCCTTCAGCTCGCGTACCAGGCGTGCGAACTGTTCGACCTCGGCGTCCTTCGGCATGTGTCCCCCCATTCCATCCCCTTGCGTCTTCCCACGTCACAGGGGGTGGAATGGTTCCGGGACGGGTGGCATGCCCCAGATCGTTGCCGGGGGTGGCGGGTGCCCCGAGGCTGGTGGGAGCACTGATCGACCGATCCATGGGGGATTCATCGTCATGACCATGTTCCGTAGCGCCTTCACCGTCGCCGCCCTGGGGCTCGCGGCGCTTGCTGTCGCCCCGGCTCAGGCCGCCTCGCAGCCTGCGTTCCTCTCCGCCGGCCAGATGCCGGTGTCGTCCACGCCGTGGACCGCCAGCCGGGTCTTCAGCGGCGTCCCGGAGAACGGTGGTGCTCTCTGCGCGCCGTACACGATTCCGGCGCAGAACAGCCGCTACCGCGACTTCAACACCGAGCTCGACACCAATGGCGTCCAGATCACCACCGTCGCTCCCAGCGAGGCCGCCGCCGTCGAGCTGGTCGACACCCTTCGCGAGTCCCTGGCCGGCTGCGGTCCGCTGCTGGAGCGGCAGAACCCGGGTCTGAAGGCCGTCAGCGCCTTCCACGGGAAGCTGGCCGTCGAGGAGGGGGCCTGGGTGTACAGCTTGGACACCGCCGACCCGGAGGTGGGTAGCACCGATATCCATCTCTTTTCCGTCGGGCGGGACGGGCGCACCGTCACCTTCGTCCGGTGGGGGCAGATGGGGGATCTGAAGGACGCGCCGCTGGCCGCGTTCCGCACGACCACCACGACGGCCGTCGCCAAGCTGTGGTGACTCCTGGGCTCATCTGAGGGCGAACCACAGCTCCATCCGTACGTCCGGATCGTCCAGGTCCAGGCCGAGGAGGGTTGCGCAGCGGGTGATCCGCTGGCGGACGGTGTTGCGGTGGATGTCCGTCGCCGCGGCCGTCCGGTCCCAGCTGCCGTGCAGCGACAGCCAGGTGCGCAGGGTGTCGCGGAGGGGAGGGGTGAGCGGGGCTAGGAGGGCATGGGCGTACGCCTTTGCCTCTTCCGGGTCCACCAGGCCGGCCAGGCCGGATGTTCTGTGCCGGAGCAGGGGGGTGCGGGTTGCCTCCGCTCGGCGCAGGGCTCGGGCCGCCTGGGTGTCGGCGGTGGCGAGGGTGGCTGGGGCGGCGGGGGCGCTTACGCCCAATGTCCAGCCGGGCTGGGGGGTGACGGGGGTGGAGGTCGGCAGGACCAGGCGGACGGGGGTCGCGTGGTCCTGCGGCGCACGGCGGGAGTCTCCCGCCAGACCGTCTCGAACGCCCTCAACGCCCCCCACCGGCTGCGCGCGACCACACTCGCCCGGGTCACCGCCGCCAT